>JAFLBY010000099.1 GCA_017302855.1 Candidatus Kapaibacterium sp. | reverse complement strand
TTTCACCACAAGCAATAAAAGCAAAAAAACCAAAATCACGGAATAAAATACCATGACTTCGGCTTCCCAATTTCTTTTTCGCACATAAGGAATTAATACCGAGCCGATAAGTGCCACCCATGTTGTCCATAGAAGAAAGCTTCCTTCTTGTCCGGCATAACCCGCAGCCATTAAATACCATGTGGGCAAATCTTTATTGGAATAGCTCCACACATAGGTATAATTGAAATTGCTTGTCATCACATTCATCATATTCAGACACAAAGCAAGCACAATACCTATGGTTAAGCTGTGGAATATTTTTCTCGCAATGGGAAGTGCCTCAGCTTTACCTCTGATTGCCAGAACATAATAGAGCGACGACGTGAGCGCAGCACCAAAAAGCAGGTGCATGAGTATTTGACCTACATAGAAGTCTTTGAGAAAATCGGCTATCATATATTGAGATATTTGATGTGAAAATTAAAGGGTGTATTCTTTACCATCCAATACCCCCATGAGTATTCTTAGTATGATTTGATGACTTGGCTTGCATGAACATAAGGCATTTCACCGCCATGGACATGCCCTATAATGTCAATTGCTTCACCATTTTTTAATGTCGGTAATGGGTCATTTCCGGTATAATTAACGCGGAATGTCGTGCCTTCGGTATCAGTGGCATAAAATTCTTGAGGCGTGAAGGGATGGTCAGAATCAATAACAGCCGCAGAAATAATTTTGATTTTCTTAGCTTGCTCTTCGCTTCCCTGCCCCGTAGCTTCAAGTATTGCTTTATTGAAAGTCGGTGTCGGTAAACTTGTATAAATGGTCATAAAGTAACCGGAAACGGCGACGGTACAGACAGTAGCCACAATAGAAATTATACGTAGTAAGCGCATCGTCGGTTAATATTATTTGGATGAATTGGTCAATTGTTCTGCATTTCCTTCATACTTGGACGGACATTTTGTCAATATATCCGATGCTTGCAATGTTCCGTTTTCTATTCTACCTTTAACGACAATACTTTCAGCAATTTCGAAATTATTGGGTCGCGCACCCTGATAGATAACCTTTGTTTCATTATTTTGTTCATCGCGCATGGAAAAGGTAAATTCATTGGTTTTTGAATTGTAATCGGCGCCTTTTTCTTTAATCCATACTCCTTTGACTTGTACTTTGCGCCCCGATTCTTTTGCGGAAGCAATATTGGTATATTCGATTTTACTGCCTTCGAGTGATATAAATGCAATCACACCGAAAATCAGCACTATCACTGATCCGATAATATATCGTAGTTTCATCTGATTGTCTCCTTGTATTAACGTTCTATTTTTTTCTCGACTTTTTGTAAGCGTTGTTCAATGCGATTAAGAGTTATCGCTATGCCTGCCCATGTAATCATTGTGACGACAAGCACAACATAAAGAGCATTATGAGTTAAAAATGTTTCCATAGTTATTGTATTGTCAAATAAGTGTTGAAAGAATTATGATAAATACCCTGTTGTTAGATGCCTTGATTGATTGCCCCTGATGGAAATATGCACGTTTTGGCTCAGATTCAACACATCATGTCTCTAAGGATGTGAATGCTGCTTAGAAAAAGCAAGCCGTGTTCTGGCACTCAAACTCATAATCCAATAGAACAGAATAGTGAAACCGGCATACGCTAAAGACAAAATAATCTGTTTTGTAGTGTCTAAAGAATCCGATGCCGTACTGAGCACGGGTCCGGCATTACCGCTATCTTTCGAACCCGGATGCAAACCGTCATACAGTCGTGGAAGAATATAAATGAAAAAGAGCGCGGCAATACAGCCCAACACTGAATATACACTGCTCAATCGAGCACGTTTCACAGGGTTTTCAATGGCAGACCGCAAAGCGAAATATGCTCCATAGACCAAGAGCAAAACAAAAATTGATGTTTGTCTCGGATCCCAATTCCAAAATTTTCCCCAATTAAATTTTGCCCATACAGCCCCCGTAACAGTAGCAAGTATGCAAAAAACGGTTCCTGACATTGCCGCTGAAGAGGAAAGAATGTCATATTCAGGAAGTGGGTGACGCAAATATCTGATACCATAAATCATACTGACAACATAAGCAATAAATGCAATCCACGCCGCAGGAACATGGAAGAACATAATGCGAGCGCGTTCTTCAAGTCCCATAATAAAGGGCAAGGTAAACATAGGGTTTTTTATTCCCACACTTTCCACGCTAAACGTTATGTCATTGTCGAATCGTTTCACATAGACAACCAAATCTTGTTGAAAACTTCCTGCCTCATTATATAAATTCTCCGTACAAAGCAGCTGAACAGTGTTTCTAGTTTCTGTCACATTTTGTACATCATTGACTTGGACATTCCACAATTTAGCCTGAGTATCGAAGGTGCCTCCCTTTGTCGGGGCTATATGCACAGGCACGAGAGCATCGGGATTTGCTCTTCCGGCTATTGCAGCATCTTTGAAGGTTCCCGCGATGGGTGGATGCAATGAAAAAAATACCACCAATGACATGATAAGTATAAAAGTTATGCGCCACCATATAGGCTTCGGCTTTATAATGCCCGGTGTTATACCCAATCCTATACCAAGAGTAAAGCCGGCAAGAATGAAGAGAAATTTAACCATTGAAAGTATATATCGTAGTGAATGAGTCAATCATTTCTTACGAAATTACAGTTTTTTTAAGGGATTTTGGCGAGGTTTTTTAACAAAGTGGATGGAAACAATACTATAGAGGCAATTGCTTGCGCAACGTTAAGGCATTATAACCAACATGGGTCGGTGATGGCGTATATATGATATTATCCATAACAGTTCGGACAATATGAATGCCCAAACCACCACTTTTATAGGCTCTGAAATAATCAACCATATTCGGAGACGGTACATTAAGCGGATTAAAAGGCATTGCATTATCTTCAATGGTTACAACAAATTGAGATTCTTCAATTGATACCGATACAATGATTTCCTTTGTGGCTTGGCGTTCTTTCGCATGACGCGCAATATTTGCACAAATTTCATCAACGGCAAGTTCAATAAAATTGATTTGTTGTTCATCGAATTTACAGTCGGCAGCACACACGGCTATGAACTCTCTGATGACATTGAGTTGGTCCGTTTGCGCCGCCACAGTAATGCTGCCAAGTATGTGAAACTTAGAATCCATAATCAAACTTGAAATTTAGACACAGCTTCTTGTTCATTTGGAAGAATATCAAAAAGCATGGGGAAACCCAATAAATCAAAAACAGTGAACACTTTGGGCTTCATTTCAACCAATTTAATGTCACCGCCGCCGCTTCGTATCTCTTCGATAAAGACCATAAACACCCCCAAACCGGCACTGCTTATATAGTCTAAATCCTTGAAATTAACAATGATAGAAAATTCTTTCGCTTTGACTTTTTCCTCAATTGTTCTTTCTAAGATATGCGCTGTATGTGCGTCAAGAAATCCTTTAATGCGCAATATCTGCACAGTACCCTGTTTTGTTGATTGTATGTCAAAATTATGACTCATCGTCAATATCCTCTTAAAAATTCATGGTTATCGGTCAGTTTCTTGTCTTTGTTCATGAGACGAAGAAGTCAGCAATGAGTTTTGTAGTTGCGAATCAACACAGCGTACAACTACGGAAGTTATATCATCGTGTTGCGGTGCGTCACCAACAAAAACTCGCAGCTCTTGCAAAATGGTCTCGTTCATTGCCTTGCTGGTTTCGCCGTCTTGTACGCCTCGTAATACATTCAAAATCGGCTCATAACCAAATTCTTCGTCTGTATTATTTTTTGCTTCGGAAACTCCATCAGTAAAGAAATATGCTATATCACCTTCGGAATACGGAATATGCATTTCCTGTAAAGTAGGTATAAACAAAGAATTACCGGCAAGTCCTATGCCAAGCCCTTTGGGTGTTACCACAGCCACTGCCCTGTTTTGCTTCAAAAATGTTGGACAATGACCTCCTCGGACAAGCACCAGCTCTTTCGCATCGGTATCAAACATGCACACGGACATTGTAATATATGCGTGTTTTTCCATGTTACCATACAAAGCATTATTAACTTTTATCAAAAAGTCTCTGGGTGACTTTGCCATACCGGCTAAAGAAAGCACTATTCCCTTTACATGCGCCATATAAAAAGCAGCAGGTATTCCTTTACCGGAAACATCACCAATGATAGCACACCACATGCCATTTTCTAATTGTACAAAATCGTAATAATCGCCGCCGACTTCCGCTGCGGGCACACAGCGAATATCAATATCAAAACCTGCGATATCCGGCAATGTTTGTGGCAGCATAGTGTTTTGCATACTGCTGGCGAGTGAAAGCTCACGCTTAATTCTTTCATTTTCAATAGATTCTCTTAACAACTTCGCATTATCTAATGCAATCTTTACATTGTGTTGGAATGCACGGAGAATGCGTAAATCATCTCCTTGAAAGCCATAAGCATCCCTCTTGACAAGCACTAACATAGCCACTCTTTTTTGTCCTGCAAATAAAGGCATAGCAAGAACGGAACGTGCTAAGGGTTGAGGAAATTTAGCCAAATATGCCAAACTGTGATCATCTTCGACATTAGAAATAAGGATTTGTTCCTGCGACCGCAATACTTTTGTTTCAAATTCTGACGAACGATGAAACCATGCTATATGCTCTTCTGTCAGCACCGCCGAGGCAAGCACGATATAATCTGATGATTGCGGGGATAATGCTTCGCACCAAGCTCCTTCGGCACGTGTTGCCTCCATAGCTCTGAACATAATCGTTGTCACTATATTCTCTATGGATGTATCCGATAACGCTAAACGATTCAATTCGATAAGTGATTCCACTTCATAGTTTCTTCGATCAATAAATTGAGCTGTTGGAAGGGAAAACAGAATAGAAAAAAACAATCGTGAAAGTGCAGCTCCATAAATCCCAGAGGCAAAGACCAAACAAAAACCAATAGACAAATATGCCGATTCCAGCCCATTATTCCCGTCCACAGAGTCATGTATCAGTAAGCCCGGAACTAATAAACATGTAAAAAGACTGAAAATAGTGCGACGCAAAAGTGAAATTTTCTCCTTCCGCTGTAATGAATTAATCCAATCATTCTGGTTCAAACGCACAAAAAACCACAATGCAGCTAATCCGCCGCAAGAAATGACAATTGCCATGGCATCTACAATACCAAAAACAAAATGCAATGTTGAAAAAAGGAGAAAAGCAGCAACAAAAAGTAAAGTAACTCGAGTGGTTAACTTTGTGGATGAAGACCGTCTAAGAACAAGTAATCTGCGAAGGATACGAAAGACATCGCCTGTTACTGCGAAAAAAGCAAGAATCAACAAATCAAACACTGCCATGCTGACTATTGTCATTGACGAAGAGCCAAGGAATGAAACCACCGTATTTGAAACAATGAGCACAATCAACATAATAAATGCAATGGTGCTAATCATATTACTCAATTGCAACGGTTGTTCCCTATCAGACAGTTCAAGATCAATGCATTCTTCATCCTTACGGACGGCAGCCACCCACATAACAAGACTGCCAATACCGAGCAGAGGTATAAATGGCATAAGCAACCATTCAAGAGAAGCCGGCATGATAACCGACACACTGTCTAAAGCTAACTTAGAAAGTATGCCAATGATAGCTATTCGCGCTAATGGTTGTTTTGTAGTCCTTTGCAGCGATACAAAAAACTGTGATAGTAAAGTCCCCATTCGTATTAAGACAATGAAGTAATTGTTTTATAGTCTAAAGAAGCGTTTCCCACAAAGCGTAATTTACAAAGTAAAACATGAATTGTTTCAATTTCTGTGCTTTTTGGGCTACTCATTTCGTAGTTTTGTGTTAAGAATTTCGTTTATCATCCTTATCTTGACAATGTCCGAACAGGAAATCCAACACTCAAACATGCACTCATTGCCAGCATTGAATGGCTTAACTATCTGGTTACTTCTTTGGCGCAAAAAACTCTTCATCTCCATTATGGTCATCATAGCCGGTGTCATAGCGTCGGTTGTAGCATTTATGATGCCTCCCTGGTATAAAGCAACGGTGAACATAGTCCCCCCCAATAATCCGGGAGGTGCATTGGGCGGTATGCTCGGTGGTATGACCAGTGCTCTTAAAGATATTGGTCTGTCAAAATTGGGTGGCAAAAGCGAAAGCTATACATATCTGACAGTCTTGGAAAGTCGCAGCTTTAAGGACTCGCTTATCCATGAGTTTAAGTTGCATGAAGAGTATGATCTGCCCGACACCAACATGAAAGCAATACGTGATGTGTTTAAAGAAAATCTGGAAGTAGAGCTGACATCGGAAGGTAACTATAATATCTCCATCACAAGTAAGAGTCCGGAAAAAGCTGTAAGAATGGCAAATCGTGCTGTCGAGATTGCCAATGATATTTCATTACGTTTGTCAAGAATGGAAGCTTCCACCAATCGTGAATACCTTGAAAAACGCATAGCAATCACCGAAGAAAAGATTGCGAGCATAGGCGATTCTTTACGTAAATTATCCGGTAAAACTTTACTATTTTCTCCTGTTGACCAAGCAGGAGCAATAGCCACGTCACTTGCAGAGATAAAGGCACAAGTGATGAAATCAGAAGTACAATATGAATTGCTTAAAAATACCGTTGGCGAAAATGACCCTGCCACAACCACCCAAAAATTCGCACTCGATGAATTAAGAAGCAAACTATTCGATGCGGAAAATAAATCCGGTTTCGCCGGCAATTTTGCTCTGCGAGATGCTATGGGTGTCGGTGTGCGCTATGCACAGTTCTATGCGGAATTCGAAGGTTTGACAAAGGTAAAAGTGTTCCTAAAGCCAATGCTTGAACAAGCCATACTGGATGAACATAAAAATGCTCCGACAATGTATATCTTAGATGAAGCTGTTATACCTCAAAAAAAATCGCGCCCAATGCGAGCAGTAATTATTGGCGGAGCTATGCTTGGTATGCTGATTATTATGTGTGTGTCGGTTATTATTGTTCCCCGCATTCGACTTATCTCCGCTCTTTCTCGTTCAATTAGCATTCAATAATTAACCGCAGGATTTACTCTATGTATGATTATCTTATTGTTGGTGCGGGATTTAGTGGCTGCACTTTGGCTGAAAGAATTGCTAATGTCTTACAAAAGAAAGTGCTCCTTGTGGATAAACGTAATCATATCGGTGGCAATGCTTATGATTATTACAATGATCACCATATTTTAGTCCATAAATACGGTCCCCATATTTTTCATACTAATTCCCAAAAGGTGTGGGAATATCTTTCTCGATTTACCGAGTGGAATAATTATTTTCACCATGTTCTGGGCTATGTCGAAGGAAAATTAATACCTGTTCCTTTTAATCTCAATTCGCTGTATGCAGTATTTACGGAATCGTATGCACAAAAACTTGAAGAACAATTGCTGCAACAATTCGGTTATGGTGATAAAATTCCAATTTTGAAACTACAACAATCCACACATGGCGATTTGCAATTTTTAGCAAAATATATTTATGATAATGTGTTTCATGGCTATACAACAAAAATGTGGGAACTGACACCTGAAAATTTAGACCCTTCGGTCACCGCCAGAGTGCCTGTGTTTTTAAGTCGGGACGATAGATATTTTCAAGATATTTATCAGGGTATTCCCAAATTCGGATATACAAAGATGTTTGAATCCATGCTAAAATCACCTCTTATAAGTGTAGCATTACAAACGGATTACAAAGATATTATTACGACATCGTCCTTCAATAAAATTATTTATACCGGTCCGATTGATGCCTATTTTGATTATATGCACGGCGAATTACCTTACAGAAGTTTACGTTTTGATTTCCGGACTATTGATACTGAATTGGAGCAATCGGTAGCTCAAATTAATTATCCGAATAATCATCTTTATACGCGAACAACAGAGTTTAAGCATCTTTCAAAACAAAGTCATGCCAAAACTACCATAGCGTATGAATATCCGCAAAGGTATGATAAATTGGTGAATGAGCCATATTACCCCATACCTCAACATGAGAATACCGAATTAGCACGTAAGTATAAACAAGAAGCAGAAAAAATTCAGTCCACAGTATTATTTTGTGGTCGCCTTGCCGATTATCAGTATTACAATATGGACCAAGTGACAGCACGGGCTTTAAGTGTGTTTGAACATAAAATAGCTCAGTCCTAATTACAATAATTTCCATTTATTTTATTTTCGATTACTCATGTCAGTTGCAGCCGTCATTGTTACGTATAATCGCCTTGATATGCTCAAGAAAACGATTGAAGCGGTGCGTAGTCAAATCTCACGACCGCAATATATTATCGTTATCAACAATGGCAGCACAGACTCAACCCCTCAATGGCTTGCACAACAAACGGATATTATTACCATTCATCAAGAAAATGTCGGTGCTTCCGGCGGATTTGTGCGCGGTATAGAACAAGCTCTGCTTTACGATATACAGAAAATTTGGATTATGGATGATGATGTCCTACCTGAACAGCATTGTCTAGAACAATTACTCGCATTAAGTGGGAAAGGCAATAAGATTGTGGCACCGCAGCGCTATCATGGTACTATTCCCTTTCGTCCCGAACCGGTACGCTGCAATTTTACCAATCCCTTTAAAAGTTTATGGGTACGCCACCCAAATGATGCCGATTATCGCGATGGTGTGGTAGAAGTGGAATGCGCAACATTTGAAGGACCGCTCATAGATACCGTGGTCTTTGAAAAGGTAGGTTTACCGGATAAAGATTTTTTTATCTTTGCTGATGACACAGAATTTTTTGAGAGATGTTGGCGACATGGATTTCCAACATTACTCACCGAGCATGCACAATTACAAAGAATGATACCATTTGATGCTCATAATACTCCGGCATGGAAACGGTATTATGAAGCACGTAATTTGGTTGTTTTGGACAGACGCTTCGGTTCAATGGTTGTGCGCAATCTACGACCGATTTTTTATACGATTAAAATGTGCATGCGCAGCAAAAACAGTGATGAGTTAAAAGCAATTCTCCTTGGGTATTATCATGGTGTCATCGGTCGTCTCGGCAAACGTTGAACGCTTGCGGGCACTTTTGCAATTACCCGCCGTTCGATTAGTTCTGGAAAATTTTCTTTCTTTGTCCTCAATCCATATATTGGGGCAAATTGCCATGCTTGTACTTGTTCCTTTTGTGACAAGAAAACTTGGCATTGAAAAATTCGGTATTACGAGTTTCGGCATATCCTTCGTTATGATATTTCAGTTTGTGACAGTCTATGGATTTAATAACTCCGCAGCAAGGAAAGCCGCTTTACACAAACATGACCGTCCCTATATTCAACGCGTATACAGTGCGGTTTCCGTAGCAAAGTTATTACTGTGCATACTTGCTGCAATAGCATACTTTACTTTTATTTTTACTACGCCTCAACAGCAATTTGCATCATATAAAGGTTTATATGCTGTGTTGTTTTTATATGTCATTGGCGAGTCTTTGTTCCCCATGTGGCTTCTTATGGGATTGGAAGAGATGCGTTTTTTGGGAATATTAAATTTCATTTCCAGAATTGCAATGGTTATAGCTACTCTTCTGTGTATCAATTCGCCCGATGACTATGTATTGTATGCCGGTTTTACAACTATAGGTTTTGTCATCAACGGCGTACTTGGAACAGGATTAGTACTGTTTAAACTTAACATCCACCCGACCATGCCTCAATTTGATGAAGTAAAAGAAGTATTTCGTGAAGGGCTTCCCGTGTTTTTGTCTTTGGTTTCGATTTATACTTATACTTCTTGCAGAATAATCATCTTAGGAATATTTGCCGATGAAAACACTATCGGGCAATATGCTGTAGGTGAACGCATTACAGGCGCATTGCAAATCTTTCCCGTTTCAGCATTAATAACGGCTTTATTACCACGATTAACGTCAATGTATAATAATGATAAGACCCGAACACTGCGCCTCATGAAAAAAGTCCAAAAAGTAATTGCTTTGTATGTCATAGTATTGGCTGTACCGGTGTTAATTTTTGCACCGGAAATGATAACGATTATTGCCAATCATCCTTATTCGATTTCAATCGAAACGCTTCGCATTTTAATAGTATCGGTGGTTTTAGTTCTTTCCAATGCGATGAGAGTTCAGTTGTTTATTATCTCGGGTGACTTTATTACTTTTTCGAAAATTCACATTGCTTGGTCTTTAATCGGTTTGGGAATTATTATCTATTCTACGTCGGCATTTTCTTATAGTGGACTTGCTTGGAGCATCGTGGTATTAGAAGCTTGCATTCTCACCACAACGATTATCGTACAACGATTACGAGGAGTATCAATCTGATGAACATACAACAAACGGCTTCAACGTATATTCATTCCTTGCAATCCCCTCTGACATTGACGCTTATTGCAGGCATAGGAATACTATTTTCCTTACTTTCAAGTTTTGCAGTATATTCATTGTCATTAGAATGGATTCCACTTGTTTTGGCATTCAGTATTGGCGGCATTGCACTTATAGTGTATAAACCCGTTTATTGGCTGTATTTTGTTGCTGCAACGATGCGGTTTATTCTTTATGATGAAGAAGACGGTTTTAGTATATTTGAGCTTACACTCGGACTATCATATCTTTTGACACTCTTGTTTTGGCTTTTTTGGTATGTCATTGTCCAAAGGAAAACACTTGTGCGCAATAAACCGGATATGTTGCTCATCGCTTTTTTGTGTTGTATTCCTTTTAATGGTATTATTGCCTATACGAATGGCGTGGATCCCGTTAAATGGTTCCGCGAAATACACAACTATATTTTCATACTCTATTATTTTCCCATAAGAGAATATATAACAACCAAAAAAGAACTCATAACACTCTTGGCTATTATAGCATTGGCATTTATGTCTTTGTCTATTCAAAATATTCTTGCCTATAAAAGAGCAACAACGGATGCTAAGTACGCTTTCCAACTTATTTTTGCTCGAAGCGCAGCAAGGGTGAACAGCGTATATTTTAGTCTTTGTGCTGCATTCGGCTTTGTCGCGCTCTCATACATGAAAAAAAATTACCTTAGAGTATTACTCACAATATTTGTCTTGATTACTGTCGTTGCTTCATTGACAAGTATGGCACGTACTTCATGGGTCATTGTTATTGCTTCAGCATTATTCAGTATGGTATTTGCACCACGTAATAATCGCGTGTTTTTCACGACAGCTCTGATAACAATTATTGTCAGTACCATAGGGGGTGTTATGCTCTTCGGTGGGAAAAATGTGGGGATTGTAAAAAAGATTATTGATAAGCGATTATCTTCCGTAGGGAAGTTAAATGATTATTCCTATCTGACACGCGTCAATGAAAATGAAGTTGCTTTAGAACTTATCCAACAATATCCACTGGGCGGTAATGGCATTGGGAAAGACAAATTGCATTATGATTTAGTCATAAAGAACCACGAATACGCATCCTACATTCATAATGGCTATATCTCATTGGCTTATAAACTCGGAATACCGATGGCATTGCTCTTTTTCAGCTTTCTTGGGGGCTATACCATCCTAACATTGCAATTCTTTTTTCGCTCATACGACAAAATATCAAAAGGTTTAGCACTTTGTTGCTTTTTAGCAATGTGCGTCTATTTTGTATCGAATATAGCAGGCTGTGTCTTTGACATACGCCAAGGCGTGTTCATTACATTTATCATTATCGGTTTACTCAACACTATACCCAATATTGAAAACTCACTACATCCAGATGGAGAATTATCATGGCAGAAGTAGTTCGTGAACAGCTTTATGACATTATGTCCAGAAGGCGTTTATTTTTATTTGCCGTTTTTTTAGTTTTAACACTTTATGCCGGGCGACTTGGTTATTTGCAACTTATACAGGGTAATGTGTATCGCGTAAAAGCAGAAACTCAAGCAATAAAAGAGGTCACTGTGGCACCATTTCGCGGTAATATTTTTGATAGAAACAATGAAATTATTGTGCATAACTCCCCTTCTTTTTCAATTACACTTACTCCCAATGAGTTTCATGAAGCATCAATACCATTGCTCTGTGATATTCTAAAAATGGACACTTCAGAAATATATACTCTTTACAAAGAAGCTAAACGTTTTTCACAAGCAAAGCCCTATAAAATATATCGCGATGCGAATATGGAAATTGTGGCTGCCATCGAAGAAAACAAAGATTGGATGCCCGGTATTGAAGTGTCTGTCGAATCAAAACGATTATATCACGAAGATTGCCACATGGCTCATACGCTTGGATATGCACGAGAGATAACAGAAGCACAATTACAAAAAAAAGGTGATTATTATCAAAAAGGCGATATTATAGGTACCACAGGATTAGAAAGCACTTATGAAGAATTTTTGCGTGGTACAAAAGGAGTCGAATTTGTTGCCGTAAATGCCGCCGGACAAAGAGTGGAAAGTTTTCGTGATGGCAATGATGATTTACTCTCCGAAGAGGGATTTGATTTATACTTAGGAATTGATAAACGATTGCAAACTCTTGCAGAAACACTATTGGAAGGACGAAGAGGTGCAGTGGCTGCCGTCAACCCCAACAATGGAGAAGTACTGGCATTGGCAAGTAAGCCGGACTTTGAATTAAAATCGTTCAGCGGCAGAGTTCCAAAAGAATTATATACAAAATTAAGTACCGATGAAGCTAATCCCCTCTTCAACCGTGCTACACTTACTCGTTATCCGCCCGGCTCAACATTTAAAATGTTTATCGGTCTTGTCGGCTTGCAAGAAGGTATTATTACTCCATCAACAACATTACATTGCGCAGGCGGCTATACGTATGGAGGAAGGACATGGAAATGTCACGGCGGTGTTCATGGCAATATTAATTTACAAAGAGCCATCCATGTGTCCTGCAATGCATACTTTAATCAACTTGCTCAAAGAATAGGGATTGATAAATTCAGTTATTATGGCAAACAATTCGGTTTCGGCGAAAAAACAAATATTGATATTCCCGAAGATTCACGTGGGTTGCTGCCTGACCGAGCATATTTTAAGAAACGTAAATTAAGCGATAAAGAAATTATAGGACGATTAACAAATTTGGGAATCGGACAGGGTGAACTGGGTGTAACCCCTCTGCAAATGGCTGTTTATTGTGCAGCTCTTGCCAATAAAGGAACAATTTATCAACCCCATATAGTTTCCAAAATTTACAATAGAAAATTAAAAAAAATGCAAATGCAAAGCTATGGTGAAAAAAAGGTCGAAATTGATGAACGGTGGTTTGATGTCATTCGCCAGGGCAT
>JAFLBY010000098.1 GCA_017302855.1 Candidatus Kapaibacterium sp. | reverse complement strand
TTCATTTTTTACTAATTTCACGACAAAGTAGCCGACACGGGTCTTGACAAGCGACGGATACAATTCACCAACTTTAGAACTGTAAGCGGCATCTTCTACTTCTCTCAGAACGCGTGCACTTGTGAAAAATGGTAGCATACCACCTTTGCGACCGGTTTCTGTGTCCTCCGATGAATCCTTAGCTACTTGGGCAAAATCACGACCATTTTTTACGAGGTTGAAGCAACTTTTAGCACGATTGTATGCACGAGTTGTGTCGCCCTTATCACTTTTCTGGAATAAAAAGACCATGATTTGAGCTTGAAGCTCGCGTTTACGACGTTCTAATAATGTGCTGACAGTAGGGTCAACAACTTTTTTATCGAAGTAATATGTTTCGCTCAACATACGGCGATTATTGCCAATATCCGTTTTTACCGCACTGTCTTGGTCGAATTTACGATCAAAAGCATCTTGCACTTTGAGACGATAACGGGTGTATAACTCAATAAAATCCATCACACTATCACGTGGGATTTCTGCAAAACGAGTAGCGCGACGTGACATGTTTTTCTGGAAAGCTCTCTCAAGTTCTCCATAGGTGATATTCTCTTTACCGACAGTGACGAGAACAATATCGGCATCCGAGGGTTTTACATTTTTGCCGGTTTTCTGCGCAATGGTGAATGGCGCAGACATAGCCGATAAAGCCATCAATGCTGCCGTTAGACATACAAATGTCTTCATTCTCTACAACTCCAATTAATGAAACATACATAGTTATTTGCTCAACATGAAAAACCTCACGTGCGGTCATAAAACAACCCGTGAGATAATTCTACGAATACAAAAATCCGAAAATGGACTCACATATTCAACGAAATATTCTCCAAAGACGAGATTTTAGCGCATTTATGACTGAATCAATGGCAAAAACGCTCTGTCGGAGTTCTCTTTTCTCGCTTTTTGACATTTGTTGCCATCCTTATGACTGCAAAACAAAAGAATCCATAATCGTGCAATGACTATGGATTCTCCTAATGGTTGAATATGAACTATGCGGCGAATGTATCGGTGGTAGTTAATACCACACAGCTCATACCATGATGTTATTATCGTTTAAGCTGATTGATTTCGCCCAAGAACTGATCGCTTATTGTCACGGTACGTGAAGCGGCTTCAAAAGCTCTTTGGGTAGTAATAAGGTCGGTAAACTGTTCGGTCAAATCAACATTAGACTCTTCCAATGCTGTTGAGTTGATACGGGTGGAAGGGAAAATTTCCACTGCCGTACCCACTGTTGGCAATCCGCTATTGGGCGATATGGAGAAGAAATTACCGCCTTCTTTGACCAAGCCGCCGGCATTGGTAAAACGTGCGAGCACTACTTGACCCAAAAGTTCTGACTGACCATTGGTAAATGCTCCAAGTATTTTTCCGGTCTGATCTACGGAGATTCGAGAAAGTTCACCGGATGTATAGCCGTCTTGCTCACGAGCTGTTACGGTATTCAAACCGGCAAATTGCGTTAAACCGCCCAATAAATTATCGGGTGTGGCTAATGTTATAGTCACATCTTTAGGAGTAACCTGATCAAATGCATTCGATGTGCTGACAGCATTTAATGCACTTGCAGCTAAAGTAAAGTTTAACGGCGTTTGAAGTGTTCCGTCCGAGTTAAAACTGATGGATGTGGGTGCACCTGCAATCGGTGTAGCATTACTGTCCATTGTTGCCACAAGACCAAAAGTATTGGGAGCCGTTTTCGTAAATGCCAAATTTAATACACGAGGCGCGCCTTGGGTATCATAAATAGTAATACTCGTATTAAATTCATCACCTGTGTTTGCATCGCCGCGTAAATTACCTGTAATTTGCACACTTTGCGTTTGGCGGGGCGCAGACTTAAATGTTGGCGATATTTCTACGTTTGTTACTTTACGATTTAATTGATTTGTGCCGCTCGAATCTTTGAGCACACGACCACTGCTGTCAGTTTCAAGATTATAGCCCTGCACATAAGAGCCGGAAGAACTGTCCACAAGGTTACCCCGCGAATCTACGGAAAAGGCTCCTGCACGTGAATATAATGTTTGACCATTTTGTTTAAAAACAAAAAAACCATCGCCCTGTAAAGCCAAATCAAGTGCGCGTGTTGTATTTTGTATAGATCCCTGATTTAAATCTAATTTAATTGCACCAAGACGAACACCCAAGCCAATTTGTACCGGATCCACACCGCCTATACCACCGGCTGCAATATTACTTGGAGAAGAACCGGAACCGAAAGTCTGAGAAAATTGTTCGGCAAATGTCGTGCGGCTTCCCTTGAACCCGATAGTATTCACATTTGCAATATTATTGGAAATTACATCAAGACGTTGTTGATGTGCACGCAGGGAACTTGTGCCTGCCGATAAAGAACGAATAAGTGCCATAATGAATGACCTCCAAAATAAGAAAAAAAGTATTTCAAAAATATCAAATCATCAGTCAGTCAGATTTGATGAGGAGGGATTTCCTGCTAAAAAAATAGCGAGGTCCGATCCCTGATTATTTATGCGAAAACAGCCGAATCAATATTGGTAAACACCGTTGGCTCATTTTCATTTTTTTGCATTGCAGTAATTACCGTTTTATTCGGAACACTTACTACAAAAGCCATATCACGTAATAGTACTAATGTTTCTGTGCCACCTTTGTCTTGTACTCTTTGAATTGCACTATCAATCCTTTGTAAATCTTCATCCGATAATTGCACATCACGACTTGTCAAACGACTTTGCGCATGTGCTGAAAAACGCAATTTATTAATTTCCTGTTCAAATAAATCACCAAATGAGACTTTGGGTTGCTCAGTTTGAACCGGAACGGATTGACGTTTTAACTCACGAATACCACCCGCAGGAATAAAAGGCAAAGAAACATTATGTATTTCAGACATTCATATCACCTCCTTAGAGTCAAAAAAGATTAAAAAAATATTATGGAATAATTTCAACAATATCCGCCAATGGCATTTCTCCACCATTAACCACTAACATAGTACCTTCCGATTTGAAACGTAAACCACTGACGGTGCCACGAACAAATGTTTGTGCTTCAACGGGTGAAGAACCAGCCGTTGCAACTACCTCAATTCGATAATTATCTTTAGCCAACAATTGACCGCGATTATTTTTTCCATCAAATGTCAGAGAGTGGCGACCATTCTTCAAGTTTGCACCTTCAAGGGTAATCGTTCTTACAACGGCGCCTGCTTCTGTTTTTATCTGCAAAACTCCTTCGGTCGCTGATTGCGGTAACTCATAAGCAAGCGTAACAGGATTGCTACCGTCAAATGCCAAATAATCAGTTTGCGCTTCAACATTTTTTCCGATAAGCGCTGGTGCACTTGCATTAGTAACAGAAGCAGCAAGTACTTTATTGCCGTCTAATTGATTTTGCAATAATTTACTGATATTTGTTAATTGCTCCAATGAGGAAAATTGGGCTAACTGTGAAGCAAATTCTTGACCTTCTTGAGGTTTCAAAGGATTCTGAGATTTCATTTGCTGCGTTAACAGTTTTAAGAATTCATCTTTTCCTAATTCCTTTTTAGGAGCAGTACCTGCTTTTCGTAAATCTTCAAATACATTTGAAGTATTGGTAGTGTTATTTACAGATGTAGTTGCCATAGAGGTGATTCCTTTTATCTCTGAGATTGAAAAATTCTATTAAATGCACTCGAATTGTAATTTACTGTCATTTGTGCTTTCCGAGCATCGGCAGCATATTTAAATGATCGAGTAAATTGCTGACGACTTTCTTGTTCTTGCTGCGATTGTCCTTGACGATTATGTGAATATTGCGAATTGTTGGACATCTCCTCTTCTTTTTTTTGCACAGAAACTTCAACATTGTCAAGCTGCATGCCTTGCTTACCAAATTGATCCTTTAATTGAGGCAATTGCGACTCAATAATCTGCTTCGTTTGTTGTGAATCAACCTGTATGTGTAATTGAGCATCGGAACTGTGTGTGGAATAGCGGACAATAACAGTGCCTAATTCCTCAGGTTGCAATACCATTCGTACCGTGCCATCCCCCTGTGGTTTTGCACTAATATATTCATGAGCTTTTTCAGCAAAATGATGCACGGGAAAGGATTCCGTCGTTTCCATAGAAGTTCCCTTTCTCATTGTAGTTACACCATTATTTATAGGTGCCTGAATATTGAGATTCTGCGGCATTATTATCCCCCCGCGAATGCTTGAATTACCGTTTTCCGGCATCACAGAATGAGACAAACTATCCGGCAATCCCAAAGACTGACCCGAATTTTGTGATAATGGAGTTTGTAATTCAGTCTCTGCTTCCGGACTGTCTTGCTTCGATGAATACGCTGAACTATTGATTGGCACATCATTATTGCTACGGATTAAGCGGGAAGTTTCCGTTTGTACTGTATTGCCAAGCTCAGTTCCAACCGAAGGCATTATATCGGAAAACCGAATACTCTTCTCAACATTATTATTAGATAATGAATTTTTTAATGAAGTACGATATGAAAAGGAATCTTTTTTCAACAAATTATTATCATGCTTCGATGAATGTTGCTGCGATGTATTTTCAGATTTTTTTATAGTACCTTCAGGCATCAAGGTATCGTAATTCTGATTGCCACTTATTGCAAATTTCTTATCAGATTTTTTTTCTAACTCTCCATTCATATTATTCGAAGCAATTCCTTGTTTCATTATACCCATAATTTCTTGATTATCAAACGATTTTGCCGATAGAGTTGCTTTAGTTTGATATACAATACCGTCGTCATTATGAATGTTGTTTTGTGGGATATGTACACTTTGAGTAGCGTCTATTTTATTGTTGGTATTAGACAAAACTCCGGCACTTTCAGATGTTATTGCATCATTGTAACGAATCTTAAAGACAATATTTTTCACAGGTACCCCAACCGATGACGCTTTTTCAATAATTGAATGGAGCGCAATTGCCGTATTAGGAACAGTTTGTCCGAGAGTTTGCAACTCTGAAGGAGGAGTAATCACGATTGCTGCATTATCGGGATTTTTGTTTTTCAAGACATAGACAGTACCATCGCTTGTTTGTAAGGGAGGATGCAAACTTTTCTCGGCATTCAATACATTCAAAGGAGTATCATTTTTTGTCTCGGGAATGGAATGTGGAACCGAATATTCATCGGTTTCGGTATTTTCAGAAGTGTCGGTGTCTTTAACAATTTCGCTTTCAACGTCATTCTTGAATAATGTACTTGTTACAGAATGAGAAATATTATCAGCTTTACTATGTATAATTTCTGCGTTGATTTTATTATATTTCGATGAAATTCTTGTTTCATCGGATAGATTATTGTTATGTTCAACACTTAGAGAAACCTTATCAGAAATCTTTGTTTGAATATTCTCAGAATGAACTCTGTTGCTTGTAGGAGCTGATTTATTTTTAAGTGATGTCGTTTTCGGAGTATGTAAATTTTGTTGATTTAAGATATTGTTTTCAGTTGTGACACCTGTGTGAGTACTGTCATTAGAATCAATATTTTTTTTAGCATTATCCTGTAATGTTTCTTGAATATTTTTAGTTGATTGAACAGTTTCCACAGTATCAGAGACTGTATTATGAATCGAAGTCAAAGCTCTATTATTTGTGTTTTCTGTGTTTTGATTCGCCATCATTTTCTCATGCGATGCCGACTTCAATGATGATGATTGTATGTTTACATCATTATCACTTACTAATTTTTCCGGTTTCTGTATTTCTATGGGAAGCCGCTTGGTATTAACTTCTTTATCATTCTCGTCATGAAAAACACCATATAAAAGCTCAGATGTATTTTCTTGTTGTTCATCCACTGTAAGCGTAGATAAATTACTGCGCGAAGAGACCTGCTTAGAAGCAGTGCCCACTTCTGCAACACCTTCATGTACTACTATACCTTGAGGACTTTCCGATAGTACAGCATCATTTAACCCCATGTCCAATGTTAATGTTTTTATGGACTTATTTACTATCTGATTCTGCTCTTTGGTCAGTTCTACACTATTAGCAATGATTTTTTTTGCTGCAATAAGCGGATTGATTTTGTCACTATCACTATGCGATTGCAGATTATTTTCAGTTAATTCTATTTGTTCGTCATCAAACACAGTGATTTGAGGATCTATATCGGCAATGCGATTATTGTCAATCTTTGAATCATTTTTAGACTTTATCGGTTTAGAAATCAAATCATCATATTGACTTATTGATTGTTTAGTCTCATCTTTATTGTCAAATATAGATATATTATCCGACTGATTTTTCACAAGTTTTGACTCTTGTATCTGTGATGGAACATCATGCGTTCTATGAAGATTCTTGTCCGCATTTAATGAAACCAATCTATCAGTATTTACCGATTGTTTTTCTCTTAATGATGAGAATGTATAGATTTGTTCAGTTTCATCAATTTTCTCGACAGACTTTTCAATATGTATAGCTGATACATCTTTATCTATGGCTATTTTTACATCATCGGTGATTATATCATCAGTGATAGTATTCATAGTACCTGACTGTGGTTTAGTAGGATTGATTTCGTTTTTGCTTAAAAATTCAGCTTGATTTTCAGATTCGAGAATTTTACCGCTTTCGCTATAGTGTATTGTTGGATGTTCTACATTAGATTTTAGTTCATCTTCTTTATGAACGTATGCAGATTCAAATAAAGGTTGTGAATGTGTCGTTGAATCAATATTGCTCACTTCCTTTACTGAACGGCTTCGTATCAACTGCGAATGCGATGTCCTATTTTCTATTGTTTCATCATTAATCCGAATAATATCACTATCTTGAAGTACTTGAGAATTTTCCGAGAAAGAATCCGGCTTATGTAATGTAGTATTTACACTTTTTACTACTTCGCCTTCTTGGATATTCGTCGAAGCATCTTGAGTATTATTTACTATTTTCTCATTTTTATTCGGATGCATATTTTGACTTTGCATCATCACCCGATTATCACTTTGATCTGCTGCGTCGTTTTGAATAGTTTTTTGTTGTTCACTATGTGCTTTTTCAATTTCTTTAGATTCATTGACAAAGTCCACTTTCACTAATTGAATATCTTGGTCATTCTGTGATATATGAGATATACTTTTTTCAGAATTCTGCCTATTAGTTTTCGATTGATTCGGTACTACATTGGAAGAATTATCATCGGCTTCAACAAATAGGGTATTTTCTATAGGATTGACGCTTGAACGCTTTATCATTACAGGATTATTGGTTTGATCAACTGCTGATTTCAGAGTAGTTTTTTGTTGCTCAGTATGTGATTTTTCAATTTCTTTAGATTCATTGACAAAGTCCAACTTCTCAGATTGTAGGTCTTGGTCACTCTTTGATGTACGAGATGTGCTTGTTTCTGGCTTCTGTTCAATGCTTTTTGTTTCTTGGACATTTATATTTACTGAAACATCATCAGAATCAACAACGGATTTTTGGTATTGAATAAAATTAAGATTTGAGTTTTTTCTAATAACAGGATTGTCACCTTGTTCTACTCCATTACTCACAGTGGTTCTTTGTTTTTCTCCTTGAATTAATGAGTTCTCTTCCAATTCCGTGGATAATATTACTTCCTCTGATACTCTGTTTTGTATTTTATTTGCCAAACCAATATTTGTATTACCTGATGTAGGTTTTTTTTCTTTTATTGTATAATTATCCACATTAACAGAATCTTCTGCAGATTTGTTTAATGATTCATCGTTAAGTGTAGTATTTGGGCTTATTTTTTTTGGGAAAATACTTGTTTCGTCTAAACCTACATTATCTTTCGTTATATTGTCACTATCAATATTCTTAATATCTACTATACTGTGTAACTTTTCTACTTCACCCGAATTACTGTGAACTGATTTATTGGTGACTATCTTTTTAGTATCTATTCCCAAAATTTCATTATCGGGACTGTTGTTCAAGTGTAATGGCACATTAGTTTCTGCGTTATTATAATCGTCCTCATTTTCAGAGATAGTTACATTAAGCGCACTTTGCTTTATTGTAGGTAGATGCTCTTGCTTATTATTTTCATTTATTGTCTTATCATTTGATGCATTATCATGTACCTTCCCACCATAGTTTTTTACATCATACAATCCATTTTTTTCGATTGTACCTTGTTCAAGATCTTGTACTGATGTGCGATTTACAACATTGTCATTTCTATGATTCAGAGAAGACGAATCTTTACTATAAGTAGGGTGATTTTTACCATGACTTACTATTGAATTATTCAGCTCAAACACATTACCATCTAAAGTTTCAGACTCTATATTAATAGTATTTTTTTCAATATTATCTTGCGAACTGTTTATCGTTTTGGGTAATTTCCGTTCCAATATTTCATTCTGAATATCCCCACCTTCAGTTTCTGATTGAACTATATCAGACTCATGGACATCGGAACTTTTTTTTCTTGAATCCTGTAGTTCATGATACAATATTTCGGTGTTTGTAGTGCTTAGTTCTTTTGTCGAATTGATGTTTACATTATCGTTATGTACATAAATTTCGGCAACCTCTCCTTGCTCTCTATACGGTTCATATTTTTGAAGTTGTTCTTTATTATTATTTTTTACATCAAGAGAAGGGCTGTTTTTTTCATTAGCGTTAAGAATATATTCATTTACAACCGTTTTTTTTCTTTCCTGTACAGCATTATTTACAAGAAATGGCTTATCTGAATTTTCTAATGAAATACTGTGATTCCCGGAAGAATCCGACATATTTGCTATGCGTGATGACTCAATATTTTTTAAAATCTGTCTATCTTCATTATCTGTCATATTCTCAACGTTATTACTCGGCTCAGGAAATAATGTTGTAATATATGATTGAAGTGCATTATTCTGTAAATCCGAATTTACCGATAATGGAGATGTTGATAGTTTTCGATTCGATGAGTTGATGTATTCTAACTTTTCCGAAGGCGTACTTTTTCCCTGTACAGATTCATGCGGAAAGTTACTTTCTAACTGTTTACTTGGCTTTTTATTGAAACCCGATTGATTGAACAGTGCAATCTCATCTTTTTGCGAATGATTTGTAGTTTTATACGATGTTTGATGAGCATTTTCTGTTTCATCAAATATATTATCGCGTTGTGCTTCTTGATTTTGGGTTAATACCGGTATCTGCTTTTCAGCAATATCACTATGAAGCTCTACGGAATAATCCGAGTTCTCTTGCTTGTATTCATGAATGACAGAATCCTGTTTTGAGCGATAAGATGATTCTAATACACTATCCGCATCAAAATCTGTTGCAACCTGAGAATATATCTTATGTTCTGAACTTACAGAATGTACTTTTGTATTCAGATTCAAAGTATTGTGATATTGTTGTGTTTGATTTTTTAGTTGGATATTATCGTAAGACGTGTTCTCAGATTCCGAACGTAAAATTTGTTCAAAATTATTCTCTGATCTTGTGTGTTCATATTGAACAGTAAGGGAATCTTCAATATTGTTTATACCGGACTGTTGATTTTTTTGTTGCATGGGAATCCACAAATTTTGGATAATCATTTCCATGATTTGTGGAATTTCATCATTGGCAGCATGAGAAATATCAACACGCACTTGCACATCATCAATATGTGATGGTAGAATATTGATGTGGACTTTACCTTTAGTTTGCACTTTCATTGAATCACTAAAATCGCGTATCATAGATTCAATTTCTATAAACTTCTCTTTGGCAGTATTCTGTGCTGATATTTTTGTTTGAACAACATTTTCTTTTGTTTGTAGCGGATATTTGATGTGTTCTTCGTTATGATACCGAAACTCATCTATAGCATTTGTACTATTGTTCTCAATTGTAGAATATGTGAGATGGTGTTGTGTTACCACATCCTTATCTTGAATATTATTAAGAATTTGAGATAATTTTACATTCTTTTGACCATCATTAACAGAGTATTCTTTTCGTTCAACACCAATTGTGTAAGGAGTTTGCAATGCTGTTTCAATCACATTTTCGGTTTGCTGCACTGTACTCGAAGTGGGTTCGGTTGCAATGCGAAGAGAAGGCAGTGATTCCTCGACCTGAATTGCGCCAATCGAGTTTTCGATGGAAGTAGAATTTTTAGTATTGAGATTTTTATTCTGTGGTGTATTGTTATCAATTGTTGATTGAAGCAGGTTTGAAAATGTGCTTACTGGTGGCGAATATTCGCCTTCAGGTGATTTAACGCCGGCAGTATCAGATATTAGTCCGGCAGAATTCGTAAGAATATGTATATCTATTTTCATTGTTGCATCCTGCAAAATTCATCGAATTGATGAAAGGGTTAATCCTTACCCTCTGTTTATATCCTTCACTTTTACTCATCAATATCGCTGATGACTACGGTAGAACGTTCTTAGCTTCCAAAGCATTTTACTCCTGTGTAGCACTTAATACCAAAATTGATGCAGCAAGCTCAGGTCTAATATTTTCAAGAACTTTAGCGGCATTCTTAGGTTTCATTTTTTTGAGAATAAATGCAGCATCTCTCTCGTCTAATTCGCTAATTATCTTAGCCACATCGGCAGGATTTGCTTTGTCATACATTTGAGCAAATACTGTGTAATTAGCCCTGATTAGAGAGTCTCTTTTCCTTGTGAGTTCTTGCTCAATCTTAGCATTTTCAAGTTTTAAGTACTCATTAGTTTTCTTGGCTTCGTTACCCATAGAACGAACTTTTATCAATGAGTCCGAAATCTGTGCCAGTTTTTTTTCAAGAGAATCGTTTTTATTCTTTATCTTGGCGAGTTCGCTTTTTTTAATTTTTACCGAGTCAATAACCGGTTTAGCTTTTTTCATTTGAGCCAAGAGCGCTACACTGTCAATTTTTGGTGGAGGGAAACCTAGGAAGGTCGGATCGTATGTATAAACGCCGAATAAAGTAGCCAAGAATACTAAAAAAAATACAGCAGTCCCTATGATTACTTTGAATATCATATTTTAACGATGCCGCTCAATAGATTTTCTGATAGACATTCCATTAGCTATTTCATCCATAAAGCGTTGCTCTTCGGCAATATTTTTTTTATCATACTCCATTTTTTTTCTTTCGCGGAGTTTTTCAACAACTTTTTTTTCTTGTAATTTTTTATTCAAATCATTACGCCGAATATTTTCGAGTTCTTGTAACTTTTTGATTTCGCTTTTCAAACTTTCTATCTCTTCCCGCACAGCCATTCTATGATGCGCATACATCTGCAAATCGGTGATGATAGTTACTTCATTATCTTGCTTCATACTTTGAAGATAGATACTTTTTTCGTTCACACTATTTTCCATTGATTCGCGAAGAGTAATCACTTCGCCCAAAGCAATTTTAGCTTGAGAAACCGCATACTCACGCAAATGTAAGACATGTTGTAATTGAAATGTAAATATCTTTCCCATTATTTTTCTCAATTACTGCACTATTGTTTTTAACCATTCAACGGTATCATAAAAATCCGTAGGGTCTTCCACCTTTTGTTTTAGAAAATTGCCCATATCGCCTTGCAATCGTAATGCTTTATCCACCAATGGGTTAGAACCGTGATTATAAGCACCGACACTTATCATATCTTCATGTTCGCGATATGCTGAAAGCAAAGTCCTCAATAGTTGTGCAGCTTGTTTATGTTCTTCATTCGAAACTTCTTTCATTAATCGGCTGATGCTGTCCAACACATCAATTGCCGGAAAATGCCCCATTGCTGCCAATCGTCGCGACAATACGAAGTGACCATCAAGAATACCTCGCGCTGTGTCGGCAATCGGTTCATTCATATCATCGCCCTCGACCAGTACTGTATAAAGTCCTGTTATTGAACCAATATCGGATGTGCCCGCTCTTTCCATTAATTTGGGCATCATTGTGAACACTGACGGCGGATACCCTTTGGTCGTGGGTGGTTCACCTACAGTAAGTCCTATTTCTCTTTGTGCCATTGAAAGCCGCGTGACTGAATCCATCATGAGCATAACATCAAGACCTTGATCTCGGAAAAATTCGGCAATAGTTGTAGCTATCAAAGGTGCTTTTACACGCACCAAGGGTGGCATATCACTCGTGGCAACAATAATCACCGAACGCCTCATGCCGTCTTCGCCTAAGGATTCTTCGATGAAATCCCTTACCTCTCTCCCGCGTTCACCTATAAGAGCAATAACGTTCACGTCAGCTGTGGTATAACGTGCTATCATACCCATCAATGTTGATTTTCCAACACCTGAGCCGGCGAATATCCCAACTCTTTGTCCTTTGCCGATTGTCAAAGTACTATCAATGGCACGTACTCCCGTTACCAATGGTTCCGTGATACGTCTGCGCTGTAGAGGATTAGGTGGTTGGGCATATACTGAACGCTGCACTACACTCAAAAGCCGTCCTTTATTATCTAATGGTTCGCCCAAACCATCCAATACTCTTCCCAATAAATTCTCTCCAACTGATACCGTCAATTTAGTACCTGTGGCAATAATTTCCATACCCGGTTCAATATCGTGCAAATCACCGAGAACCATAGATAAAATTCGTGAATCCCTAAATCCAATTATTTCGGAACGGCATACTTCATTGCCCGCTCTATCGCGCAAACTACACACTTCGCCAACAGGTGCCTGAGGTCCTTCACTTTCGATGACCAATCCTATAACTTGCACCACCCTTCCGACTGCACGCACAGATTTGGTGTTGCGAATTATAGGCGAATATTTATCAAGTAAAGAGCTTGTCATGAGTATTTATTCGGATAATCGTGCTGCATGTAATTGTCGGCGAATTTCTTGCAATTGTGTCGTAATCTGAGCATCCACTGCCCCAATATCGGATTCGACAATACAACCTCCTCGAGCAATGGATGAATCTGCAATAATAGTAATATCGGGATTACGCATTGTGTCGCCAATTAATGTATTTTTAACCTGATCTATCGCTTCATATTCGTGAGGATTAATTCTCACACGTAAAGTGTGGGCATTACGATAACCGTCAATTGCTTTCTTTGCTTGCCTTATGACCAAAGATGTATCACGGCTAATGGCATCAGCAATAATAGTTTCGGCTATTTCCACGGCAATATTTAATGACAGCTCTTCCATTTCTTTGGTGATATTCCGAAATTCACCATGCAAATAATGTATCATTTTTTCAAAATGAGTGCGAATTTCCTGTTGCTCCTGTATTTCTACTGTCATTGTAGCAGCAGTTACTTGTTTGCCATCATCAAAACCGCGATCGTATGCATCTTGAATCATTTGCTGAGCTTCGGTATAAGGAATCGGCTCGGGCAAATCGCTTTCTTCTAATAATTCGT
>JAFLBY010000097.1 GCA_017302855.1 Candidatus Kapaibacterium sp. | reverse complement strand
GTCGTATGCCAACCCGGAATTACCGATGTAGCAAAGTCAAAAGATACAACTGTATGTACAGATAATACAAGCGGTGTTGAGATACCTGCAAAAATCATGTATGCCATTTCATACGTATGCCAGTGGCGAGCCGAGCCTGTCCATCCCAATGAAAAAATAGAGTAGATTTTTGAAGCAACTTTACTTTTAACAAAATTTCGAGCTGTTGCAAAATCCGGTACTAGACCTGTAAACCAGAACAATAATGACACTGTGCCATAAGTATTGACGGCAAAAACGTCCCACATAAGAGGAGACCTGAAATTCACCCACATATTCATTTGGTTCGGGTAAGGCAATAGCCAATGGAAAAGCCATTGACGACCGGTATGCATTAACACAAAAGTCAAGGCACAAACAACAGCAAAAATTGTCATAGCTTCCGCTGATCGGTTTATCGCAGTTCTCCATTTTTGACGGAACAAAAACAAAATAGCCGAAATAAGCGTACCGGCGTGACCGATACCAATCCAAAATACGAAATTAGTAATATCCCATCCCCAAAAAACAGGACTATTTAAACCCCATACCCCTACCCCTTCGGCAATAGTATAGGCGATACAAACACCACCCCAAAGCGCCATCATCAATGTTACTGACAATGCAGCCAAGAATTTGATGTTTGGTTTGCTTTCAATAATGTCCAATACCTTACGCGTTACATCATGCAATGTTGGTTTACCCAATACTAATGGTTCACGCAATGGCTCATCATCAAACGCATCATGCAGCGCTTTCGATTGTGTCGAATCGGCAGATAATGATGCAGATACCGCAGAATTCATGTGCTATAACCTCTTATTCTTATAAATTTCAAATCTTATGTATGTTGTTAACCATGATGGCCGTGATCATCCTTTGCAGAAGCAATTACTTCACGATTACGAACTTTGTACATATAAGCGATTGATGGTCTGACATTAATCTCTTCAAGTACTTTGTAGTTTTCACGTGTAGAACGTGCTTTCATAACATTACTGCCACTATCATTCATATCGCCAAAATAAATTGCGCCCGCAGGACACGCTTGTTGGCATGCCGTAATCATATCACCATCTTTTACTCGTGAATGACCTTGGTCTTTTGCATGATATTTGGCATGATTGATTCTTTGAACACAGAAGGAACATTTTTCAATTACCCCTCTGCCACGAATCGTAACGTCAGGATTGTAAACCAAATCGAGTGGCTGTCTCTCATTTTTATGATAATTAAGCCAATTGAAACGACGTACTTTATACGGGCAGTTATTAGCGCAATATTTCGTTCCAACACAACGATTATATGTCATTTCATTCAGTCCTTCAGGACTATGAGTTGTTGCTGCAACCGGACAAACATTCTCACATGGAGCATTTTCACAGTGCTGGCAAAGCATGGGCATATAATTGACTTCAACATCGTCTTTGTCTTGATGAGGCTTTGAGTAGTAACGATCCAAACGAATCCAGGTCATAATACGACCATTTGCTACTTGTTCACGTCCAATGACAGGAATATTGTTTTCTGCTTGACAAGCTATTGTACATGCATTACAGCCCGTACAAGCAGATAAATCAATTGTCATTCCCCATCTATGTCCCTTATATTTGACATCAGAAACTATTGATAATGGTAATGATACGCTATGAGATCCACTATGCTCAGGTTTATGATTTTTAGCTAATTCAATAAGGGTTACTTCATTTATTATTTCTCTGTCATCATCAATAGTATGATGCGTTTGTGTCATTGCCAATTTTTTTGAACCAGTTGCCTTTTCAATAGTAACAGGTATATAACCATAGCTTTCTTCCGCTCCAAGTAAACGACTGGCATTATCACCGTTACCTACTAAGACTTTTCCACCTGATGTTCTACCCCAACCCAATGATATAGCTGATACTCCTTCTTTTAAACCCGGTTGAATATAGGCAGGTAAAGTAACGGAGCCAACACCTTTGCGGGAAACTCTGACGAAATCTCCTTGCTGAACATCAAGCTCTTTTGCTTTTGTTTCAGTGATACAAATCACATTATCCCAAGTAACCTTTGTAATAGGATCCGGTAGTTCAACCAACCACCCATTATTTGCAAGTCTGCCGTCACCAAGTGTATTTGAAGGCACTATGTAACAATTTGCTCCGCTGAGTTTAATGCTACCCGAACCTATGACAGTAGCTAAGGCGGATGCATTAAGAACAATATCAGCCACGACTAATGGTGCTACTTTAGGGATAACTCCTTCACGTAAGGAGGTTTCCCAAACAGAAGTTGATGGAATAAATTCTGTTAAGCTACGGCGCAAGAAACTGTAATAATCAGCTTCGGCAATAGTCCCGGATTGTCCATAGTTAACTATTTGGATTATACTATCTTGCAATGACATAGAACCATCATTAAGTGGTGCTATCATCGGTTGTTGTATCGCATGCGTGCCATCAAATGCAATTGCATCTCCCCATGATTCAAGAAAATGGGCAGTTGGAACACTAACTGAACAAATATCTGCCGTTTCATTATGGTTTACACCAAGAAAGAATCTTTTCTTAACCTTGACTATAGCAGATTTAAGTGTTGGATTTCCATTATATTCAGGATTGATATCACAGAAAACAATTGCTCCGACATTTCCGGCATTTATATCAGCTACAAGAGTATTGATAGCAGATTTTTTTTCACCGCTATTAGGCAATACATGACCTTGATACAAAATCTTACCTAATCCAATATTACCTAAGGCAGAATTTATTGCAAGTGTAAGTGCATGTGCAGCAGGCGATAAATGAGCACCGGTTAAGACTACTGCTTTATCCCCTGATTTTTGCAAAGCATTCACAATATACTGAACAGTCTCAGTATTTGCCGGATTAAGCTGTGCTAATGTAGCACTGATTTCCGGTAATTGATTAGAAATTTTTGAATAAACTCCTGCAAGAATTGCTTCATACTCTGAAGGTGAAGCCATGAAACGTTTATCTGCTGCTGCACCGGTTAATGAAAGCATGGATTCAACAGATATTAACTGACTCATGGTAGGATTATCATGTGTCGGTTTTCTGTTGGCGGAAAAGTTTGACGTATGATAAAGGGCATTTTTATCAATACCCAAGAAATCAGCATCTATACTGATTATTGTTTGAGCCTTTGACAAATCAGGTACTAACTCTCCATTGATTCCTATACCCGCATTATTTGCAATTGCCGCACCATCATTGATATATGAAGGTACAGTAATAAACTTGACACCGGACATTTTCGATTCAATTTCAGCAATAAGAGCATTAAATGTTGCTGAGGCATGTTCATCAATAAGAAATCGAACTTGCTTCCCGGCACTAATTTCTGCTGCTATGCTTTGACCTATTGAAAGTAAGGCATTTGCTGTCGAGGAATCACCATTATTAACGCTTGCTCGACGAATTCTATCAGGATCATACAAACTGAGTAACTCTGCTTGCATTTCTGCAGTACTCCGACCACGCGAAATCGGATGCTTATCATTACCGTCAATTTTAGTCGGTTTACCCTCGGAACTGCGTACTAACAATCCATAAGCAGCATTTTTACTTTGATATACAGTTGTATAATGCAAAGGAATACCGGGTGTAAGATATTCAACAGCTTGAACTGTCGGTACTAATTTATGGTCGGGACGACGACATGCAACGGCACCTACAGCCATTGATGCACTGACTAATGCCATGAATGTGCGTCGGCTAACACCATTTTCAAAGGATGGAGCATATTCATCACCCGGTTGAAACTCATTCGACGAACGAGTTACCGTACCGCTGATAAAATCTTCACTGTTTTTCCAATACTTTTTCTTTGTAGAGTTATTCATATTGATATTCTTGGTTGTGTACTAAATCAATGATGACATGAAGAACAATTCTCAGGACCATAGCCCGGATGTTTAGGAACAGGTATTCCTTTAACTTCATTTTTAGGTATTTCTGTTTCCCATTGTCCAAATTGCGGCTCAGTTAATGCTTTCACTTGTGCTAATGTTGCTTTTGCATTTGGGTCATATTTGCCTGCTTTGACACCTGTAAATATTCCTGAAATTGGGCGCGCCGGCACAATAAATTCTGTTGGATTACGATGGCAATCTATACACCATCCCATTGATAATGGTTTGTTTTGAGCAACCACACCCATTTCCTCAACTTTTCCATGACAGGAAGAACAATCTATTTGAGCACGGATATGTCTGCTATGGTTAAAATGTGCATAATCAGGTAATTTGTGAATACGTTTCCATTCTATGGGCTTACCTGTCTCATAACTTTCACGTACGAGCTTAAGTTTTGGACTATCACTCTTTACAAGTGTATGGCAGTTCATACATGTACTTGTAGAAGGAACCGGCGAATGAGCAGAAGTTTCCACCGATGTATGGCAATAGACACATTTTACGCCGAGCTGCCCCGCATGTATCTTATGTGAAAATGGGACCGGTTGCTGCGGGCGATAGCCAACATCTGTGACTGTATTCCGAAATCCTAAGATTAACAGTACTGCAATGACTCCGGCGACCGGAAGGATAATTTTGACTGTCGTCTTTACCCTTGTATCAAATTCTTTTGTAAACATTAGTATATACCTGAGATTGATGTTTCAATATTAGACATTTAATTTGGCTTTTTTCATATTAGTCCATACTAACAAACTAAAACCACCGATAACTGACATAAACATTCCGAGCATAAACAATATGCTCCACGAATAACTTTCTCCAATCGCGGCTTCCGGACCATTCGTGAATGAATCCTTGCAATTGGGACAAGCCATTACTGCCATATCAAAAAAGATTGTCATGACAAGAATGAGAATCAAAAATCCTACATTTTTTTTCATATCTTACACCTTTTGAAAAATATGATATAACATGAAATAGACAATCACACCTGTGACAGAAACATACATCCATATCGGATATGTGATTTTTGCAATTTTTCTATGCTTCTCTACATCCATTTGTAATCCTCGTCGAATAGTCAATATTGCTAAGACCGGAACAAATGCCGCTAAAACAACATGGGTTATGAGTATGGAAAAATAGATATATCGCCAGATTCCTTCACCCGAAAAAGTCGTATTATATGAACCCGTATTCACGTATAAAAAATATTTATGAAGCAGATAGCATATAAGAAAAACGACAGAAACTACAAACGCTGCAATCATTATCTTTTTATGAGTTGCGATATTCTTTTTTTTAATTTCTCGAAACCCTAAAATGAGAAGAATGACCGAAATGCTGTTGAGTGTCGCATTTATCGTTGGTAATAAAGTATATTCCATAGTACCTTAATGTAGTAAACTATCTAAATGTTGTTGTAATTGATATACTGCCTTCGTATCAAGTCCATCATAAAATCCTCTAATAAAGCCCTGCTTGTCCACCAAAATGAGGCGAGTACTATGAAGAGACGGCTCAGAAAGATGTCCAACGCCTATTTTTTGTGTTGTCAGTACAAGTAAAGAATCTAATGGCATACGGGCAAGTAACCAATTATCACCTGTGTATATTGCTTTTTTATAGGCAGACAACACAGAATCATTATCATTTGTAGGATCTACAGTGATAGAAACAAACCGCATATCTGTATCTTTAAATGTACGTGCTAACTTTGTGACATTATGATTAACTTTAGGGCAGACTTCTTCACAAGAAGCAAAAAAGAAATTAATAACCCAATACTTCCCTATCATGTTTTTGGATGTAAATAAAGAATTATCACTTGTCTCTGCTGTAAAGTTACCTATCTGATTGTAACGGTCCAAATGAGAAAGAATAACTTCCTCTTTTGTAGTGCATCCAAGAAAGACAACACTACAGAAGCACACACACAATTGCAAAAATGTCAAAGAACTATAAATCACAACTTTTGAATAACCGTTAATAGAAACTCTCAAGTGCTGTAAAGGCGAACACCATTACAGAAAACAAGAAGAGAGGAATACCTATGAATAACCGTATAAATTTTTGATCGAATTTTATGTGCATAAATATATAAACAACCATTGCGGCTTTCGCAAACGCAATTAACAAACCAATACCTATATGTAATTTATTGCCATAATCTCCCCAACTTGCAGGTATCCAATCTAAAGCTGCGGCGACAGTCAAGGCTGTGAATATGAGCAACCACATAATTACTTTGATATAATCTTTTTGATGGTCATGTGCATCATCATGCTGATGAGTTGAAGCCATAATGTAAACTCCTATTCGATTAGTTAATGTGCCGGAAAAATGAGATATAAAATCGGGAACAAGAAAATCCAGACCAAATCCACAAAGTGCCAATAAAGTCCTAATGATTCTACTTTCACAGGATGGTTATAGCCACCTTTTGTAAAAGACTTGACAAACATAAAGACCATCGGTATCAGCCCTGCAATTACGTGAATAGCATGGAAACCTGTCATAAGAAAATAGAAAGCAAAGAAAACATTTGTACTGGGGTTGATGCCGGGCAATAATGCATCGGGATTGGGTGGTACACCATTCCGCAAGTGCATAATCTCATGTTCGTCCAAAACATGATGAAATTTACCACTGTATTCAACTGTTTTCACAACCAAAAATATTAACCCGCAAAGTATCGTCAGCCCCATGAATAATCGAAAGAGTTTAACATTACCTTTTTGCAACTGTAATATGGATAATGCCATAGTTAAAGAACTACCGATGAGCACTATAGTATTGACAAGTGCAAGCCATTTATTCAATTCAGCAGCGGAGGCAGAGAACACATCTAAATTACTATTGCGTAAAACGATAAATGCTCCGAAAAAACCACTGAAAAACATTATTTCTGATGCAAGAAATGCCCACATGGCTAATTTGCCGTGTGCTACTCCCGATACCGGTTCATGTGATAATGATAAGCCCGACATATAATAAGTAAATTCGTTAAAAATTATTGTTTATCTAAAAACATAACCATAATCACGCCTGATAGATATGCATACGACGACAAAAGTGCATTGCGTGCTTTATCATGCGTTCTGTCCTTGAAAAATTGAACAGAAAAATAGAGAAAAACTAACCCGAGTACAAATGCTATAGCAGCAAATATGTAACCTGTTGCTTGAGTAACTGTAAGCATTGGTGCAATAACAGAAAGCATCAGACAATATATTACCATTTGGGTTGCCACTGAGGTGCCATTCGTATCCTTGACAGCTGTCATTTTAAATCCACCATTTTCATAATCATGTTTATACATCCAAGACAACGCCAAAAAATGCGGCAACTGCCAAAGGAATAATATACAAAAGAGTATAATCGCTGTTGAATCTATACTACTTGTCACAGCAGTATAACCTCCCAAAGGTGGCAAAGCACCGGGTATTGCACCAACAAAAATCGATAAAGTTGTGACACGCTTTAAAGGTGTATAGAAAAAAACATACGTAACTATTGTTGAAATGGCAAGGAGCATTGTCAACACATTGATGTTGCTTAAGACTATAACTCCGGACACACAGAGAACTGCACCTATGAAGAACACAGTCTTGGAATGCACTATCCCGGTAACAGTACCCCTATTCATCGTACGTTTCATTAACTTGTCAAAGTCTCTTTCGATGTAGTTATTGAGCATACAACTGCCTGCGCAAGTTAGAACTGTGCCCAATACAGTAAGTATGAAGTGCAAAATTTGCTCTCCTAATGACTGTATTGTCACAAAATTAGGTATTGCAAGAAAATATCCTGCAGTCGTTGTGAGTACAACCATCCGTGTTATACCGGGTTTAGTCAAGTGATACAAAGCACGTATTTTGTCCGTATTTGACGCAATAGTACTTGACTCACTGTCTATAAGTATTTCACCAGATGTATTTGTTGTTCTCACGTTGAGTGCCTATAACTATTAATGTGCTTTGAACATACTTTCGTCCACAATTTCCCCCTCAACTTCAGAAGGAATATCTTGCTTTGTTTGCGGCGCATAATCTTCTTTTGCCCCGGGCATTGAATATTCGTACGGTCCTCTATACACTCGAATATCTTCTGTGAAGTTACCATGTGGCGGAGGTGTAGGAGCTGACCATTCTAATGTATTTGCGTTCCAAGGATTATCCGGCGCTTTTTTACCAAACTTGATTGTCCAAAGAATATTCACTACTAGAATAAGCTGTGAAAAACCAAGCAATCCTGCAGCTATAGTTATAAACTCATTCATTGGTTGAAATGGTTTCAAAAAGTCGTAGATATAAGGATCATAAATACGACGCATATGCCCACCAACACCCAAGATGTGCATTGGGAAGAAAGTCAAATTAAAAAATATAAATGACCAATAAAAATGCTTACGTCCCATGTTTTCATTGAGCATTTTTCCAAACATCTTTGGGAACCAATAATAGATTCCGGCAAAAATTCCAAAAAGAGCACCTCCGAAGAGAACATAATGAATGTGTGCAACGATAAAATATGTATCATGTATATAAATATCAATTGGAGCAGAAGCCATAAACACACCGGACAAACCACCAATAATAAACGTTGCTATAAATGCAAGTGCATTCATACTTGCTGCTGTGAAGTGGATATTACCGCGCCAAATTGTCCCGAGCCAATTAAATATCTTAATCGCTGATGGAACTGCGATGACGATAGTTGATAACATGAACGTTGTACCTAATAGAGGATTCATTCCCGATTGGAACATGTGGTGCCCCCACACAATAAACCCAAGAAATGCAATAGCCATGAGAGCAAAAATCATCGCTTTATAGCCGTAAAGCGGCTTGCGAGCAAATGTTGCAAGTACATCAGAAACAATACCCATCGGCGTTAGAATCATGATATACACAGCAGGGTGAGAATAGAACCAGAATAAATGCTGAAACAATACAGCTTGTCCCCCACCAACAAATTTTTTCGTCGTGACAAGATTATCCGGTATGAAGAAACTTGAACCGAGGAATTGGTCAAAAAACTGCATGGATAATGCAGCCGCTAAAACCGGGGTTCCAAGCACAATCAGCATTGCTGTTATGAAAAGTGCCCAAACAGTAAGCGGCATTCTGAACAATGTCATGCCCGGTGTACGTTTATTCAAAATTGTAGTGATGTAATTTACACCACCCATAATAGATGAAAATCCAATGAGAAAGACTCCAATGAGCCAACAGGTTTGTCCGGGACCATTGATGACAGCTAATGGTGGATAACTAGTCCAACCGGCAGCAGCCATACCATCAGGAAACCAAAAACCGCCCATCGTTATCATGGCTGCAGGTGGCATAAGCCAAAAAGAAAACATATTTAATTTTGGTAGTGCCATATCATCTGTGCCAAGCATGAGAGGAATGCAAAAGTTTCCGAACATACCTACAGCCAAAGGAATAATTACCAAAAATATCATTACAGAACCGTGCATCGTCAATAATTGGGTATAAAACGAAGCTTGTACGACGCCATCAGTTACCCACGTTGCCGGCAATAAATTACCAATAATGGGAATAGCTTTACCCGGATATGCGAGTTGCCAACGTATAAGTAAAGCGAAAAATCCACCGACAAACAAAAAGAAAAGTGCAGAAAACATAAATTGTCTTGCAATTACTTTATGATCTGTCGAAAAGATATATTTCTGTATAAAGGACAACTCATGATGGTCATGGCCATGATGGTCATGGGAATGACTATGCACATCGTGGTGGTTGTTTGCTACCGCAGATGTTGCTGACATTATTTTTTCCTTTGTGAATTGTTAATCAATAATTGCTTATGTAAATAACTACTTGACGATTCTTGTAGCCCCGTTCTCAAGAACCTTGTGTCGTAGCTGTGCTGTCACTTGTTGTAGCGGCAGTCGCAGCCTCTTGTTCGGCTTTCATTTTTTGCTGTAGTTCAAGCATAGTTTTATTCTTGCCATCCAGCCATTTGTCATAATCTTGCTGGCTATACATAAATATTTCGCCTCGCATTGCATAGTGATTACTGCCACAAAGCTCAGCACATGCAATTTCATACTTTCCTGCTTTGGTACCATTGAACCATACCTTAATCCATTTGCCGGGTAAAGCATCTTGTTTAACACGGAAATTGGGCAAGAAAAAGCTATGAAGAACATCAGCAGTCGATAGATTAACAACGACATTTTTATTAATCGGCAAATGTAATTGCGCATTTTCTATAATGATATCGTCTTTGCCATTTACATCATTTGAATCCAAACCAAATAGATTCATCTTTGACATTTGATTACGATCTTTTTTGCCAAAAATTCCATCAGGTCCGGGATAACGTATTTGCCAACCAAATTGATATGCCATGACATCCACCTCAACATCAGGTTTTGGCACTTTCATTTGGTATTTGGTTTTGGTCCAAGCATCTTCCGAGAATAACCCTATACCAACAAATAAGAACGTAGGAAGTATAGTCCAAGTAAACTCAACTATGTTGCTCCCATGAAAATGGTAAGACTTCCTATTCGGCTGTGCTCTATACTTAATAATGAATGCAATCAACAAGAAATATGTCAATAAGAAGATTAGGACGGAAATCCAATATACGAACGAAAACAATCCATCCAATTGAGCACCGAATGTGCTGACATTCTCAGGGAAGAACGAAAGCATATCTCTGTATGCCCATTCAAACCAACCCTTCATAATTCTATCCTTTCAAGCTGTTTAAGCAATTGATAAATCTACTCTTAATTTAAAGTTCCGCTTCTGTCCAACCCGTAGAACGAGTAGCATTTTCATCGCGAACCTGTTTAACCTGATCAGCGGTTATGTCGTTCGAGCCGGAGTTACCCCACGACGTACGAACATAATTTAATACATCTGCAATTTCTTGATCTGAAAGTGCATCTTTCCATGGTGCCATCAATCCTTCGTAGGTTGCTCCACCACGAACGATTTTACCTTTGAAACCATGCAATATTATTTTCGTAGGTTTGGTAGGATCCCCTGTGAGAAGTTCTGAACCTGCTAATGGAGGATATGTACCGGGAACTCCTTTCCCGCTAGCTTGATGACAACCGGCACAGATTTTGGCATAAACAGCAGCACCGGGACCACCCGCGGCGACAGCTCCCCCTGCGTCTGCATTGGCTGCATTTTGTGCGTCCGGATCTACCCATTCAGGGTCATCACCCGGCTCAACAAAGAAACCTTTAACATTACATCCCGTGAATGTAATCACTGATAAAAAAGCGAGAAAAAGTACTAAGCGAGGCGTAAAATTTCTGTTCATCGGCAAATATTAATCAATGATAAACTGTTTTTTGTGCTGCAAATCTTGTCAAAATTACAAGCAATTATGCTTTCTGGCAAATTATTACATATAGTTTTTAGTTTTTTTTTTCAATTTCTTCATAATCAATCATCCGGTCGAAAATGAGAAATTTGCAGAAGTTAATACAATATAAAAACTTAGAACAATAAACCGATTGTATCGTTTTTCTTCTATGTGTAAAAACACATAAGTCACTCGTTAATGAAAAGCGTTAGTTGACGTTCAAAAAACTTACGCAAAAAAGTTTGTCTGTGTAACTCACATGGTCCATACTTAGCTAATGATTCTAAATGCTGTTGAGTACCATAGCCCTTGTTCTTGTCGAATCGGTACTCCGGATACTGTTCATGAGCGATTGTTTTCATCCAATCATCACGAAAAACTTTTGCTGCAATTGATGCTGCCGCAATAGAAAGACAAGAAGCGTCCCCTTTTACTATTGTCGTAAATTGCAATGATTCGTGAACAAAATAATTTCCGTCAATGAAAGCATGGTGTATAGGGATTGACAGAGAGTCTAAAGCGCGCTGCATGCATTGTAGGGTTGCGTTGCGAATATTTATTCTGTCAATCACATCTTGTGCAAGAGATTGTATCGAGATGGACAAAGCCTCTTCTTGCAAAAGACCATAGAGTTCATTCCTTTTTTTCTCGGATACTTGTTTTGAGTCATGTATGCCTGCCATATTAGTGTAGTTCAGAGGTAACACAACCGCAGCCGCAACGACTGGTCCGGCTAAGCAGCCTCTGCCAACTTCATCAACACCTGCTACATAAGTCTTGGTGTCCCAAAAAGGCTTTTCATATTGTATCTGGGAGATCATCCGATTAATCGTAAAAACTCATGCCTTAATGAAGCATCGGAGCGCAATTCACCGCGCATTACAGAGGTTGTCATAAGTGCACTTTCCTCCGATTCATTGACCCCACGAGCAATCATGCAGTAGTGTTTTGATTTAATGATGACACCAAGCGCTTTGGGCTTCAATAAATCGTCAAGAAAGTCAGCTATCTGCTCCCCCAGTTCCTCTTGAATCTGTCCTCTTCGAGAAAACCAATCTACAATACGGTTCAATTTTGAAAGCCCAATCACATTTTGATCCGGCAGATAGCCTATGCAACATGTTCCACTGATTGTTTGCCAGTGATGCGAACATACACTCATCACTTTAATGCCGGTACTGATGACAAGTTCATCTACCGATTTCCGATTGGGAAAAACTGTGATTGGCGGCGGTGGAGTAAATCGCCCGATAAATAGCTCATTTACCCACATTTTTGCAAGACGACGAGGAGTCTCCGTGCTATTAGGATCTTTTCTGTCAATTCGAAGTATCTCGAAAATTTCCCCGAACTTCTGTTCCAATTTGGATTGCATTTCTTTGCGTTCTTCATCGGTGAGAGTTTGGTTACCATTGGCATCAAACAGTCTGCGGCAATCGAGATGATGAACGGCAACTCCACAGGATTCATGTTTTGGTTGAGAGATGTGTTCCTCGTTCAACGGTTTAATAATTAAAGACTTAGTCTGCATCATGACAACACCGCTCCATTTCCATAATTGGGTATGCTCACAGGTTCACCAAAGTATTCAACAAAATTATTGTCTGACTCGAATAGCTTTATACTGTACAATATACCTGTTGGGATAGAGTTTATTAGAATTGACCAAAAAACTATAGCTAGATTTTCAGCTGTTGGTATGATACCTTGCAGAAAAGGAACATCATAGTTAAGATGCTTGTGATCAACTTTGTCTATAATTTCTGATTCGATGATGTCACGTAACTGCTTTAAATCAATAACATAACCTGTTTCAGGATTGGGACTGCCTTTTACGGTCACCTCCAACACATAGTTATGACCATGTCCGTTTATATTATTGCACTTATCAAAAATCGCATCGTTCTTTTCATCACTGAACGTAGGATTAAACAATCGATGAGATGCTGAAAAATGAGACTTTCGTGTAACATAGACCATTCCGGTCCCTTTCAAATAATTAATGAACTCAGATTTGTAATCTAAGTGGACAATGTACTCCCCTTCCATTGTCAATATACATTTCATTCAAAGTATTGTGCTTTTT
>JAFLBY010000096.1 GCA_017302855.1 Candidatus Kapaibacterium sp. | reverse complement strand
GTGAAATGTTATGTAAGCAGCATGTATATTATCCTGATGATTTGCTGTTGTTGATTGAATTCGATCTGTTATAAATTGTTGCCTAAGATTATCAAAACGAAGGAAAGAAAAATTTGACTTAATCCCTTCCAGATAAGATTTTACACCAAATTCGATTTTTGTAGTATCATTTAGTGAAAAGAGAATATCAGATTGAAAGAGCCATGAATGTGAAATACCTTCTAAATTCGTTGAATAGATTGACGAAGTAGTTTGCGGTAATTTCACAAAACTATTATCAGTTTGAGTATTCATAAATTGTGCTTCTTGAGCAAAACTCGTCGGGAAATATGTAATTTCACTAGACATTTCAAATCTTTTATCATCAGAAATATGTTTATGGATTATTCCCGCCGAACCAATCAAAAATGGAAGCGTAGTTTTTGATTCTGTTGAAAAATAACTTACAGGAGTAGTTGTAAGATTTTGATTTACAATGGCTCTATTCGGCATATCAATTGTTGTTATGCTCGAACGTATATCACTACTAAGTGTAATTATATCATTACCTAACACATTAATATCAGCACCTAATCTTAAACCGCCATATTCATTAAAATTATTTTGAAATCCCAATCGTGTAGTATTAGAAATGATTTCTTTATCATCGAAAAACTGAGTTTGAACTTTCGTTATGCGATTATGTTTACCACGAGTAATATCGCCTCCATAAAAAATATTCCACCCTTCAATATTTGAATTACATTGCGCCGAAAGTCCATAATTATCAATACTACCCAATACTGCATTGATTGTAGAGTTAAACCCCGGTTCTTTTTTCTTTTTTAATTGAATATTAACAATACCGGATTGTCCCTCTGCATCATACTTAGCACCGGGATTTGTTACTATTTCTACATTTTCAATGACATGTGCAGGTAAGTTCTTTAATACCTGAGACGCATCACCATATAATCGAATCGGTTTATTATCAATCATGAGAGTAACTGAACTATTACCACGCAAAGCTACATTACCATCTGTATCAACAGTAATTCCCGGAAGTGTTTGAAGTACATCTATAGCGGTACCACCGCCTGCCGCAATTGTCTCATCTACGTGAACAATTTTCTTACCGGCACTCATTTGCATAGCCGAACGATTTGCTTCGACAACAACATCCGGAAATGTAGAATTATTTTGACTTAACTCGATATCTATTTGTTTACTTTGTATTAGAGCTGGGACAAGTTGAAGAATTGTGTCCTTATAGCCAACATAACTGAATTTATAATGCGCATAGAGATTGTGAATTTCTTCCGGAATAGTCAGTTTTCCATTTTCATCGGAATAATATCCTTTTTTAACGGTTGAGTCTTTCAATTTTAGGCATAGTATCGTTGCTCTCGGTAAGGGTGCTTTTGTTTTTTTATCAACAACGTTAAATGTAATACTTTGTCCATGAACATGATAGGAAGTTAGAATTATTATAAAGATTTTTAAGTAAATCATGTTATTCTTCTCAGTTTGTGATGAGTCTACAAAACGAGAAGCAATAAAATTAGTTACCTGACAAACATTGCAGTTATTAACAAAATTAACAACAATTATAGAGATAATAAATCTCGACAACCGATGTAGATATTGTGTAACAATTATTAACTTAAATTAACGCACAAAAAAAAAGCGTTTCTTTTGAAACGCTTTTTAAATAAACAAACAATAATTTTTACTTTGCTGATTCAACCACGGTATCAACAAATTTTTTGTAACGCTCTGCATCTCCTCCGGTTAATTTGGCTCTTTGTAAGAGTGCCAAAATATTCTGTGCTTGTCCAATACTCATTTCCACAACAACCATATCTGAGGGTTGTTTTTTTTCATCAGTTGCTTTTTGAAGTAAAGCCATAAGTACTTTTCTTGCATCAACAAAAGCATCTACCTCACCACCGCGAATTTCAACTCCATCCAGTAAAGTGGCTGCGAATGCGACCTCACTAATTGGCATTTTGGGCTTGAGCATTTTAACTTCAGTTTTTTGTTGTGCAGACATTATACCTGAAAATGGCAGCATCATGAGTGTAACGAACACAGCAATACACGCTGAACGAAGAACTTTTTTCATTGTGGAGTAACTCCTAATAAATAAATAATTAATTAAAAATATATAGTTAGAGTGAAAGATTCACACCTATTCTATGAAGAGTACCTGAACGGAACAACACAGTTGCACCGTAGTCTATATTTACTTTATTTGTCACAATACCAACTCCGCCGGAAAAACCCGCCATGCTTGTTTGTCCGTCAGAATTAACGGCATTTCGAACAGCATTGTCATAACCCACACGCAATTGAACCGCTTTGCCGACATATAACTCACCGCCAAGCGCGAAATTTGATAATCTGTTAAAAAAATTATCTGTCTCGTCTGTGAGATGATGAAGATTTACGTTGACAAGTAATGGTAACCCACGTAAACGATAGCTAAGCCCCAACCGCGCATCTAATGGCAAACTTTCTCGCACACCTTGATATGTTGCAAGCTGTGCGCCAATATTTAAAATAGAAAATCCTATATTCAACTTCGATTTAACATTTCTATATAAAATACCTGCATCAACAGCCAAAGCCATGGAGTTAGCATCTGCAACACTCGAGTAAATTGCCTTTATTGTTGTACCGTAAGTAAGTGTTGAATCAAGAAAATTAGAATATGTTCCCATAAAAGCAATATCTGAACCGGAAAATGACCCGGATACAACCCCTTGGTTATTCGCTCTGTCGAATGATCCATAATTTGTGAACAATACCGACCCTGACCAATGCCCAAATGTTTGCGAGTTATCTGCATAGGTCGCCAAACCGGAATTTATATCTAAGACATGCTTCAAGAATGTAAATCCAATTTTTCGCTTTTCTAAAGTCGCCAAAGATGCCGGATTAAAGAAAACGGCATTAGGATCATCTGCTACCGCATTAAATGCTCCTGATAAAGCAGCCGCTCGAGCACTAGCATTCAATTGTAAAAATTGAAAAGCCCTCGATTGCGCAAAACTTGCATAAGTGAAAATTACACTCAGGCATAGTGACACACATAGTTTACTCATAACTTCACCTTAAATAAATTATTTGACGTTAATGTAAATACAGTAAACATTGTGCAATAGCGACCTTTAATGATGTAATAAATTTGAAAGATTAGAATCTATCATTTGCCGATAAGATTTCGGAGGACGAGCCGGTTTCATCGTTGTTGCATGAACAAAAGTATGGACAGTTCGACCTTCAGCAATAAGAATATCTTTTCTTCGAATTATATAAGAAATTGTAATTGTTGCAGTTATACACGAAGATAAAGAAGCTGTAATCTCTAAAATATCGTCATAAAATGCCGGAGATTTATACTGTATAAAGGCTTCAATCACAGGTAATAAATACCCCTCTTTTTCCAGTTCGGTATAAGGCAGACCAAAGGCTCGTAAAGCTTCTGTTCTCCCTACTTCGAAATAGGTCAGATATTCACCATTATAGACAACTCTCATTTGGTCAGTTTCGGCATATCTGACACGAATTGTAGAGGTATGTTGCAATATTGGCAACGCAGCTCGGCAATCCATTATTGATCCATCCTTGATCTTTCAATTTCAGCCAATAGATCTAAAATTCTTTCAAGTTCATCCAAGGAATAATAGTCTAACTCTATAGTTCCGACAGAATCAGATTTTGCTTTCAATCGGACTTGTGTAGAGAAAATATGGCGTAATCTATTTTCAATATCCTGTATTGTTGCCATTAACTCTGTTGAGACAGGCTTCGGATTATCATTTTTTGTGTTTGCAAGCGGCGATGAACCTGTGCCCAATTTTACTCTGCCAAGTTCAACATCTTTAACCAACTGTTCTGTTTTTCGAACAGACAAGTCTTTAGATATAACCGTATCTAAAACGAAAAGCTGCTTATCATTCGATGTGATTGCTAACATAGCTCTTGCGTGACCCATAGAAATTTTTCTCTCGCGCAAACAATCCTGAATCTGCTGTGGCAATCTCAGTAAACGTAAAAAATTTGCTACTGTTGAGCGATCTTTACCAATTTTTTCTGCAACATCTTCTTGAGTAAGATTGCATTCTTCTATGAGACGTTGATAACCCAATGAAACCTCAATAGGATTGAGATTCTCTCGTTGAACATTCTCAATTATAGCAAGCTCAAGCATTTGTGCATCTGTATCAACATCCATGATATAGGCAGGTATTTTCGTAAGTCCTGCTTCTATGCTTGCTCTTACCCTACGCTCGCCTGAAACTAATTCATAACCACTCTCTGTACGACGTACAGTAATCGGCTGAATGACACCGCGAACCTTAATTGAATTTGTTAAATCTTCTAGAGCTTTAGGGTCAAAGTCAAGACGCGGCTGGAAGCGATTGGGGCGTATCTTAGTAATATCAATAAAAGCGGTTACACCTACAGATTTTCCATCATCAGTTTGTAATGTATCATTCGATACTGTACTCTCCAATGATGCAGTTGGTATCAAAGCCCCCAAACCTTTACCTAATGCAAATGCGGATTTCATTTTCTTTTGTGTCATGGATGATATGTGAAATTCACGATTACTGAGCAGAACTATGAACAGTTGTTGAAATATAATGTTGATTTTTTGTTGTAATTTCTTGAGCTAATTGAAGGTAATTTTGTGAGCCAAGGCATATTGCATCATAGAGAATAACCGGCTTTCCATGACTCGGTGCTTCAGAAAGTCTTACATTTCTCGAGATAATTGTCTCACAAACTTTGTCATCGAAATGTTTTTTTACTTCTTCAACGACTTGATTTGATAAGCGCAAACGACTGTCATACATTGTTAACAAAACTCCTTCAATATCAAGTGACGGGTTAAGGTGCCTGCGGACAATAGAAATTGTAGTCAATAATTGACCTAAACCTTCTAATGCATAATACTCACATTGAACAGGAATCAGCACAGAATCAGCAGCTGTCAAAGCATTTAAGGTAAGTAACCCCAAAGAAGGCGGGCAATCAATAATGATATAAGCATATTTTTTTCTTACATTCGTAAGTGCCTCCTTTAAGACTTTTTCTCTATTATCTACTTGAATCATCTCAATTTCAGCACCAACAAGATTAATGTGCGAAGGGATTAAATCCAAGAACGGCATTTCCGTAGGTATAACAGCATCAGTCACGGGCAAACGATCTACTATAACATCATAAACTGTAGCTTCCACCTGACGAGTATCAATACCCAATCCATTCGAGGCATTAGCTTGCGGATCTATATCAATCAATAACACCGGTAATTCAGATGCTGCAAGCGAAGCTGCCAAGTTTACGGCGGTCGTTGTTTTTCCAACACCACCTTTTTGATTCGCGACTGCTATTACTTTACCCATTGCTTCAACATAAATAATTTTCTATAATAAACTTCCGTTTCGCTGCGCATACCACAACAAAGCCGATAGCACCAAAGGGTGACGAATCACACCATCTCGAACTAAACGGCCCACGTCTTCCATCGGTACTGCAACCACTTCAATAATCTCATTACTATCTAACTTTTGTTCATTGCTCAGATAACAGTTCTCAAGCAAAAAGGAATGACATTCATTATTCATAAATGCAGGGTTTGCATCACATACCCCAAGAAGTATAGGGTCAGAATCTGATGCATATCCCGTTTCCTCAAGAGTTTCGCGTATAACTGATTCCTCTGTTGACTCTTCACTTTCGACTAAACCACCGGGTAGCTCTAATGTTACTTCATCAACTCCATGCCTGTATTGTCGAACAAAAATAATCTTTTTTTCAGTAGTGATAGGAATAACATTAACCCAAGTTTGTGAGTCAATCACCACAAAATCACTAACTTTGCCCGTCAAGGGGTTTTTACGTTCCATACGCAACACATTGAAGATATAATAATCATCGACTGTATGTATGCGTGTAGTTTCCCATTTTTTTATCATACATTCATTCATTGCAAATAGAATATGGCTGCACAATCGTCTCTTCTCTTAAAAATCGGCTCTAAAGCAATAGATTTTAACTTAGTAGAACCACTATCTGACCAGTTTCGTTCTATACAAGATATTGTAAAACCAAAAGGTCTTGTTATTATGTTCTTATGTAATCATTGCCCCTTTGTTAAGCACATAAACAGCTGCTTATCAAAGATAGCAACAGAATATCTGGACAAAAATATAGGTTTTGTTGCAATCAACTCTAATGATGTGTCTCAATATCCTGATGATTCGCCTTCCGAAATGGCAAAAGTAGCAAAATCTTATCCATTTCCCTACCTTTACGATGAATCACAAGACATTGCAAGACAATACAGAGCAGAATGTACGCCCGATTTCTTTGTCTTTTCAGGACAGCTAGACCTTGTTTACACAGGTCGTTTCGACGCTTCTCGACCGAATACTGACACTGAGGTCACGGGTTGTGATCTACGTTCTGCTCTTGATTATATTCTTGACCAAAACTCTCCATTACCTCCGCAATATCCATCTATCGGATGCAGCATCAAGTGGAAAAGATAACTACATCGAATTTGGTGCAGAAACACCTAAAATATGTAAACCATTACGAAGTGCACTCTGACTAAATTTACATAAAGCAATTCTCACATCACGCAACTCTCCCTCGGTACGTAAAACCGGGCAATGATGATAAAAAGCATGAAAATCCGAAGCAAGCTCGCGTAAATACTCCGTTATAATATATGGTTCATGAGATGCCAATGCCCTTTGTATGTGTTCTTCAAAACGCGCCAGAGTTTTGATAAGATTTTTCTCTTCGTCTTTTTCTAACAATGAATAGTTATTGTTGTTTGTTAAAGGAATTTCTCTTTCTTTTGCAGTTTCCATTATTCGACAAATTCTGGCATGAGCATATTGCACATAAAGTACAGGATTTTTCTCACTCTGCTCTTTTGCCAATGCCAAATCAAATTCTAAGTGAGTATTGATGCTTCTCATAATGAAAAAGAAGCGTACAACATCCCCCCCTACATCGTTAAGCAGCTCATTCAATGTATATGATTTTCCGCTACGTTTCGACATTTTTACCTGCTCACCATTTTCCATAAGAGTCACAAATTGATACAAAAGAACATGAATTTTTTCATCGTCATATCCTAATGCTTTGGTAGCTGCAATAATATCCGGTACAGTAGCTATGTGATCTACACCAAATACATCCACAATTGTATCATAACCACGCTCAAACTTATTGCGGTGATAGGCAATATCGGGAAGTCTATAAGTAGGTTCTCCAGTACTTTTTACTATTACCCTATCAGTTAACTTCTCTTGTATTTTTGAAAGAGCAATCCATAAAGCACCTTCTTTTTCATACACTAATTGCTTTTCACGCAAATCTTGTATTGTCTTATCAATAGAACCGTCCTCATACAATGTTTGCTCATTAAAGTAAACATCGTGCGCAATATTAAGAGTAGCCATGGTCTTTTGAATAGAATCGGTGCACCATTTTTCTGCTGCATATTTGCAAACAGCTATATGTGAATCTGTAGGTTCAACAAGTGAATTACCATGTGCCTCTGATAATTGCTGCGCAATATCGGAAATATATTCACCTTTGTAGCCATTTTCAGGAAAGGGATAAGTGGTATCAAAAATCTGACAATACCTTGCATGAACAGAAAGTCCTAATAATGTCATTTGATTACCGGCATTATTAAAGTAATATTCACGAGTAACATCATAACCCGACCAATGATATAAATTGGCAATAACATCACCGATGCAAGCATTTCTGCCGTGTCCAAGATGTAATTCTCCTGTAGGATTTGCACTTACATATTCAACATTTACTTTTTTTCCATTACCAACAGATGATTTTCCGTAACTTTCGCCTGCAAGAGCAATACTCTCTAATAGCTTGGTGTAGAACAATTCTCCAAACCGAATATTAATAAAACCCGGTCCTGCAATTTCTACGGAAGCTATAAGGACAGTATCAAATTGTAATTGTTGAATAATCTCCTCAGCAATGGCTCGTGGTGGCTTTTTAGCAGATTTTGTTAAAGATAATGCTATCGTGGTTGCACAGTCTCCGTGCGAACTAATTTTGGGTTTTTCAAAATGAAGTAAATGAATATAATCGGCATATCCTGCGTTAAGCATTGCCTCTGAAAATATTGGTTGTAAAATTGATTCTATCATCTGGTTAATCACTTTCTCTGAATTGGATGAATTGTTCCATCTTCTTTTACAGAATAGAAAACGCCATCAGACCATAATTTTTCAAGTTTAAAATAATCTCTTTTTTCACGCAAAAAAACATGGACAACCACATCAAAATAATCAAGGATAATCCATTCCCCTGCATCCCATCCTTCGCTCTTGCCAATTTGCCAACCTTGACTTCGCCATTGATTATCAACTTCCGAAGCAACAGCTTTAGATTGTACCGTAGATTCGCAAGTACATATCACAAAAAAATCAGCAGGCGCACTTTGAGCTTCGCGTAAATCAAGAATGATGACTTCATCGCCTTTTTTGTTAAGCATTGCTTTTGCACATAACCAAGCAGCCACCAAGTCATCCGCAACTATGTTTGCTTTCGATGATGCTAGTTTTTTAGTTTTTGCCTTTGGTTTTGCTGTTTCTTCAGCAACTTTCTTCTTAAGGGTAGTTTTAGAAGCACCCTTTGTTATCTTTTTCTTATTTGTTTCTGCAACAACATTGGCTTTTGCTGATGGTGTTGAAATTTTCACAACTCTTTTTGCTTTGGGAGCTACTTTTGTAATGGAACTATCAGCCGGATTTTCTACGGATTTTTTTGTTCTTTTTGTCGGAGTTGTTATGCTATCTTGTTGTTTAGTCATTGAAATACTTTAAGATTTGGATAATTTTTACCTAAGATTACTGCACAGCGCAAAAAAAGTGTTGAATCAATTTCAACAACAATATCTTTTTTTTCAAGTCCAACCGCTTGAGCCACACGCATAGCAGAAACTGTATCGCCGACATAATCAATGATACGAGATTTATCTATAACTTCAGTGTTGCCGGTTTCAACCACATCGAACCCACGTCTTCGTAGAAACAGCATGGTTTGTTTTGCCAATCCATTAACTCCGCTGGCATTGAGAACACTTAATTGAATGACATTTTCAGAATTTGACCTTCTAAGACTGTCATCAACGGAAGCATCAACGCTCGGACTTACAAAAAGCCGCCACATAAAATAGCAGAGTCCACCTATACTGAACACAGCTATAAGTACAACGATTGCCCAGCTTCCAACTTGTTTTGTGTCAAACTTCATACTTTATTCGAAGAAATGATGTTCATGTTGTTTTAACTGGTCATACAACCGTTTCCTCGCTCTGAACAAATGAGCCTTTACAGTTCCAATCGGTAAATCTAATGTGTCAGCAATTTGTTGATAATCCATATCTTCTTCATGTCGTAACTTCATAACTATACGGAACTTATCAGGCAAATTTGCAATTGCGTCGTCTAAAATTTTCTTTTTTTCATCAGACATCAGTTTCCTGTCCGCAATTTCTTCAATGTCTGGCAACTCGATGAAATATTCCCCACCATCATGACCTGAAATTGGTTTATCAATGGAAAAAGTCGGCAATCGCCTCTTTCTCAAATAGTCAATGCAAGCATTGGAAGCAATTCTATACAGCCATGCAGAGAAAGAATACTCAGCTCGATAACTTGTTAATGCCAGATATGCTTTAATAAATGTCTCTTGCACCAAATCTTCAACGTCTGAAGGCTTTTGAATTACTCTTCTCACGGCGGAAGTTATAAGTCTTGTGTATTTTTTTTGCAGAAATTTATATGCCTCTTTATCTCCGGCTAAGACCGTACGAATAATCTCGTGATCTTGAGCCGCAGACTCGATTTGTTCAGGTGATAATTCCTTACGTGACATTATTCATGAAGAAGAAATTTGCTGCAAAATCAACACTAATGAAAAAGCCGAATACCTATGCGTATCCGGCAGTTTTGCGGAAAGAGAGGGATTCGAACCCTCGGTACCGTTTCCGGTACACACGCTTTCCAGGCGTGCCAGTTAAACCACTCCTGCATCTTTCCGAACATTCAAATATACGAAATGAAACCCGTATGTTCAACACAAATGCTCTTGATCTTGTTCTATAATCGTATGCAGCAGACAAAACACACAACCGGATTACGCTCTGAAATACATAATCTTTAAGGTTTAGGCAAAGATTTTGCTATAAGTTAGATACCAAATAAAGTATTTTTTAGTAAATTAGCATATCATGGGTAAGATAAATGTATTCTCTTTATCTATGATATCGGTAAATTCAAGGATTTGAGATGAAAAGCAGGAGAAATTTTATTGGGTTGTTTGGTGTGGGGCTGATGGGAAGTTTCATGAAATCTTCCGCTTTCAGTACCAACACCTCTCCTACTATTTCCCATTCTAATGTATCGCCACGTGATGAGCTTATTGCCACTTCTTCAGATATTATTCCGAAATTAGTCTTACCTAAAGGACTTCGTGAAGGTGCGACTGTCGCTGTTACTGCTCCGGCAAGTGGAATTAACCCCGGTGATGCAACAAAAAATATTTCTCTACTCAAGTCCTTGGGATTGAATGTCATTGTCGGTCAAGCATTATACAAAAAGAATGGATATCTTTCTGCTCCTGATGAAGAAAGAGCCGCAGAGTTCATGGAATTTGTTGAACGCAAAGATATTGATTGTATTATGTGTGCTCGTGGTGGCTATGGTGTTATGAGGATTTTGCCTCTACTCGACTTTGACACAATCAAGAAAAATCCGAAAATCATTGTCGGCTACAGCGACATCACTGCGCTATTAATAGCAATTACCAATAGAAGTGAACTTGTTACATATCACGGACCGGTAGCATCTTCCGAATTTGACTCTTACACGACCGAACAGTTCATAAAAACACTCTTTGCGAAACAAAATGTCCAAGAAAAAACTCTATCAGTATCTGATTCTATTTATACCATCTCCGGCGGGACAGCCTATGGCAGATTGGTGGGTGGCAATCTGAGCATGATAGTAAGTACATTAGGTACACCTTACGAAATAGATACACGCGAAGCTATTCTGTTTCTTGAAGAAATAGAAGAAGAACCATACAAAATAGATAGAATGCTAACGCAGTTATGGCTTGCGGGCAAATTACAAACATGCAGAGGGTTTGCAATCGGTCAGTTTAAAAATTGTGAACGCTCATCAAAAAATGGGAATGCAACACTAAAGACATCATTAAGACAGGTACTCAATGCACGAGTAGGTTCATTAGAAGTACCGGCTGTTTACGGTTTACCCTTCGGGCATGTCAGAAGCAAAATGACACTCCCATTAGGAATTTTAGCAGAACTTAATGCCGATAAAAAGACATTGTCATTTGTGGAAAGTCCGGTCACTGTTTAATTGTTTTGAAAGTAATTTACATAATATAAGGGGTTATACTCATGTCATTTCGCCATGTTTTTCGCATAGTATCAATGATGATACTATTGATGTGTGTAGGTGTATCAACTACATTTGCACAAACAAAAGCTTTTAGAATCAACTATGTTGATTTTAGTAAATTTCCAAAGATGCGGGCATATTATGAAGCTGAAGAAGTTTCACCTGACGGCAAGGAACGTAAACCATTAACCGGTTTGACGAATGCTGACTTTACCTTGGCTGAAACAATCAATGGCAAGGGCACTAAAAATTATCCTGTGAATGCCATTACGCAACAATGTTCAACAAAGAAAGACGGATCCGCTGTTCGTGTTGTCCTTATATTGGACAATAGCGGTTCTATGCTCCGGCCGGCAGGAGAAACGGGATTGACAAGGATGGACGTCATCAAAAATGGAGCAAAATCATTTGTTCAAGAAGTTGATTTTATTGACTCCACTGCTGTTGCCATATTGTCATTTGAAACAGAAGTTAAGTTAAGACAACCGTTTACAAAAGATGTAAACAAGTTAAATTCTGCTATTGACGTAATCACACCTGCAGGGAATACAAATTATGATAATCCTATGATGGATCCAAGAATAGGGGCTATTAAATTGTTAAAAGAGACCTTAGGTCCTCCTGATGTTCGTAGAGTAATCATTTTCCTGACAGACGGAGATCCATCTGAGGGTATTTTGGGATCCGGTGACAACAAAAAAAGAGATGCTTTTCTCAAAGAAGTAGAAACTCAGATGAATGATAATAGCATCACATTTTTTGCTGTTACTGCTTTTATTAAGATGAACTCCTACTTAGATCGTTGGGCACGAGCTACAGGAGGACGAACATTTGAAGTTGTAGAAGGTGACCCCAAAGCTCAAATGGAAGAAATTTATCGTATTATTGCTGCAAGTATCTCAAAAAAAGTTACCTGTTGGTTAGAATGGACAAGCGAATATGGTTGTAATCAAGATAGTCGTCAGCGCATGGTGAGAATTGCAATACCAAAAGAACAACTCTCGGATGATATCAATGTCACCGCACCCGATACGACAATTGCATCCGTTCGACTTTCACATACAGGCATATCTTTTGGGAATCCCCCACCAAATGGAACACGACAACAAACCGTAACCCTAACTGCTGAAAAATCTGATGTTATTATCAGCGACCCCGTATTTGCAACTACTCCATGTGGTACATACCGAGTCGTCTCACCAAGTTTACCGGCATTGATTCCCAAGGGGCAATCTACGACTTTTACCATAGAATTCAGACAAGGTCCTAATCAAGTCTATTGTCCCTCAACCTTATTATTCACCGGTATCCCATGTCCTCCACCACAAATCTCCCTTTTTGGTGGAGTAAACTCTATACAGTTAGTGCAACCAAGTCCAACTGTTTCTTCGATTTTCTCAAGTTGTGAGGATATTGAGATAACTTGGGACGGTGTAGAGCCAATTTCTAAAGCTATTCGTATTGATTATAGTATTGATAATGGAGCGAATTGGAGAAATATTACAACAAATGCAACGAATGGAAAATATGTATGGAAATCCGATGATCTCAAACTCTTACCATTGGGCAGTCAATTTAAATTGAAGCTGACCGAAGCAGCAAGTTCTAAGTTCCTTTGGGCTAAAGCTGCAGGGGGAACATTAGCCGATAGTATGTTTACAATTGCACTTGGCGCTAACAACGATGATCTGTTTGTGTCAGGTATTCATCGTGGAACAATAAATTTTGGTTCCGGAGTTTCAGCCTTAACTTCTCCGCATGCAGATTTTAGCGGATTTGTAGCAAAATACGGTGGTGTTGGTGGTACAGCTATTTGGGCTACGCCGATGACTGGAACAAAAGCGTTAAAAACGTATTCCGCTGCTTGCAATAATAAAACGGGTGCAGAACAAAGAATTTATGCAACCGGCTTTTTTGTTGGCGATGGACAATTTGGTGCTCAGATTAGAAATCAGTCAACTAATAAAGATAGAAGAAG
>JAFLBY010000095.1 GCA_017302855.1 Candidatus Kapaibacterium sp. | reverse complement strand
CTATTCTCACCTATCCGAATCCGGCAAGCGATTTTCTGACCATACGCTTACAATATAGCATTCCTTCGGTTCTATGCGAAATATTCGATAGTAAGGGACAGCGCATTATGTCCAATAAATATGAACAGACCGATACAATAGAATTACCAATTACTGACATAGCCCAAGGATATTATATCTGTCGTTTGACAACCTCACATATCACAAAATCTATCCCATTTATTATTCAATAATCGTAAGGAGTATGTATGAAAAAATATGAATGTTTTTTTTCATGTATTTTGGTTTTATAGATATATTTGTGAAATAGAGTATTACTTTTACACTATAAAATTTCTTTACAAGGATTTAGCACAATAAAAAATGTAATCACTATAATCTTTCTTTTTCTGCCTTGCATACTTTTTTCACAAGACACCTTTGAAGTCAAACGCATTGATAGTGTCGGTAGTTATTTCTCACCCTATGGCGGGCTGAAACGTCTTTGTAATGATATGGACGCAGGAAATGCTTATAATAGAGCCGATTGCTTCGTCGGAAGGGCAAAGAGTAACAATGCGCACAATTTCAATGGTAAACTAACATAGTTTGCTCACGTATAGTGAAAAAAGCGATGGCTGTAACTCCTCCCATTCTATATTTTTTGGTATAACTTACGTCTTTGTTGTAAAAGTTTTGTAGTTTTGAGGGAAGAAGAAAGGCGGATTCCATAGATGTACAAGGTAAACTCCATAGAGATTAGATTCGTTTGATGCTGTGGGGTACAACACTGCGTGTGGGTTGGACCTCCCCCAAAAAAGTTTAGGGAGTTAAAGGTCGCAAAATGCAATTAGAAGCCGAGAAAGTATTAAATTTGAACTACAAAATTGATGCGAGAAGCAATGAACTACCAAATTGACCGACTAAGAGACTATTCTTCCTTATTTTCAAGGAATCAAGCTCTTTCTTGGCTAAAAATGGACTTTTCCTCTATTAATTACAAAATAGAAAGGTATGACGACAAGTGGCTTAACAGTCAAAATTTAAGGTATTTAGACTATCTTAGATATGTGTATTCAGTCCTGGTAGACAATTATCAGAATGAATATGTTTTTAAAAATGAATTCCTAAATAATTGGTTGATAAAGGAACTGGGAGAGACAAACTCCCAAATATTTAGTGAGTTTAGAGTTGGCAACTCAATTGCAGATTTAGTGATGTTCAATGGTTGCTCTAAAATATTTGAGATAAAAACTGAGCTAGATAGTGATTCAAGATTGACATTACAGCTTGAAAACTACCAGAAGGCATTTAACCAGATTTTCCTGATTATTCCCAAATCAAAGGTTCATGTATATGAAAAACAAGATGACTCGGTTGGACTAATTACTTATGACCCAGCATCTGAAAACCTATTTTCAATTTATCGCAATGCTACGCGAAATCTTGATATTGATACATCAGTAACAATGTCAATTTTGCATACGAATGAATATAAATCAATTGTTAGACGACACTATGGTTACCTACCGCAAATGACAAGTTTCAATCAATTTAAAGTTTGTAGCGAATTAATATTCGAAATTCCAAAAGAAAAGCTCAACAAACTGTTCATTGATGAAATAAAAAAAAGAAATTCAACTGATGCTCTATCATCTAGATATTACAAAGAATTCAATCAGTTGTTTTTAGCCCTAAAAATGAACCGCAATTCAAAGAGAGAAATGATAGAATCTCTGAAAACAAACATTCAAATATAAGAATATGTACTATCCATTTTTAAGAGCACGACAATTTGAACTGATAGCTTTGAGGGAATTAGCTACCGAAGGTGCTACACAAGGAGTGATTATTCCAGTTTTAGAGCCTGTTAAAGAAACTCACAATAACTTAACCTTAGCTCATAAAGTCTTTCAAGATAAAAATCAGACCGCTTATCTAATTGTTAATCCAACAATCGGTGAGCTTGCAGGTGATAGTAGTTTTTATTTGGAATACCTTAATGAGTTAGAAAACTCCAAATTCATCCCAGCCTTTCATTACAGAAATAATTCAGAATTTATTAACCAGAGTATCGAAAGTTTTGGTCTTAGCAATTGTATGATTATCTGCCAAAATGATGTAAATCCTGATGATTCAGAATTCAAACAATTGGTAGCTAAAGCAGAAGTATCTTCAATAAATGTAAATGACCCAAATAGGAATAGAACTCTTCACCGATTTATTAGAGGACTCAACAAAAACTATATTCGTCTTGACGACTTGTTCGAAAAGCAAGCCAGAAATAGTGATTATTTAGAAATTCAAGAGCACAGATTTTCAGAAGAACACATTTATTACATTGAAGACGGCTTCAACGGTTTCTCGGACTACACAGTTCTACCAAGTGAATACATTGATGGAGGTAGCACACCAAGAGCAGTTGTTATCCACTTAACGTATTTAAATGGTGAAAATCAAATTTGGATTAGGCACTTCACATCTAAAACAAATGATTCCATATCAAATGTTCAAGGTAAATTTGCGGAGGCTGCTGCTAAGGCTGTGGCATATTGCAGGCAAAGAGATTTAAATAATTCTGCGATATCAGAGCTTGTATCGTATTACGACAATGAGCATTATCCCGGATTAGGAACCGTAAAAAAAATATCTATTAAAAACCACTTATTGGTAATAAGCCAATTTTTAAAGAATAGATAGTAATTATGAAAGTATGCTCATCTTGTTTTTCTGATAAAGAATTAAAAGGTTTTATATTAACATCAAATGAAATTGGTGATTGTGAAGTATGTGGTACAGCTTCACAAAATCTATTAGATATAACGGAATTATATGATTTCTTTCAGGAATTAATAGGAAATTTTAAACTTGTTGAAAGTGGATTAACCCTTAGCTCTAAAATTCAATCAGATTGGAGTTTTTTTAGCTCGAATGAAGTGGCAAATAAGATTTTAAACTATGTAATATCTCAAATACATACAGAAATTACTTCATCAGACGACCAAGTGGAATATTCAGATGATATTTTGGCGAATTTCGGACATTGGGAGACTCTTAAAGATGAATTGAAATGGAAAAACAGGTTTGTTATTGACGTACACAGATTAGGTAAAGGTGAATTTAATTGGGACGCATTTTTACGAGACATAAATACTCTTTTCAACCTAAAAAACACAGCGACATTATTTAGGGCTAGAATTCACAATAAAAGTGGAATGCCTGTGTATCCAGTTAATGAAATGGGTTGTCCACCAAAAGAGCTAGCTAGTGGCGGTAGAGCCAACCCAGCAGGAATTCCTTTTCTATATTTAAGTGAAGATGAAAACACCGTTCTATATGAAGTTAGAGCATCATATTTAGATGAAATTAGCGTTGGTGTCTTTCAATTAAGGGAAGACAATGAATCCGTTGACATTGTAGACTTTACTAAAGATTCTCCCCTATTTCAACCTGAATATGTCAAAGAAGCAATACAAGGCAAACTTTTGCGAGACAGAATAAGCAAAGACCTCTCTAAACCTATGAGAAGGTATGATAGCGAATTAGAATATGTACCGACTCAATTTATTTGTGAATACATTAAAGTGTTTACGGGAGCAAAGGGAATTCGTTTCAGAAGTTCGCTTCATAAACAAGGGAATAATATAGTATTTTTCGAGCCTGAATTAATGGAATGTAAGTCCGTCAAAAAAGTAAAAATTAGAAATATTAACTTAAGCTCAATAGAAGTGAATTAAAAAAAGCCCCCCAGTACACAAACTTTATCAACACCACTCCTCTTTCATACAAAGAAGTTACACGCTACGTTGTTAGTTCTTTTCTCTCTATTCATCTTGTTCTGTTTCTTTTGGCGGAGCTGCCGTAATTATTTTGTGTTATATGTGTAAAATTTTTTCATGTTTATGGTGCGACCCCGATGCGCTCGTACAAACCAAATCATAATTCATTGCTATAAACATTTGATACCTACGGCATCATTACGCATGATTCTATATCAATATTTCATATATCCCAAAGGGATTAAAGGTTTATAGAAACATCAAACGTACATAAGACCCCGATGCGGTCGTACAAAACAACTCATATTCATTCTATAAATTTCATACCTACGGCATCATTGCGCATGATTATATACCGATATACCACATATCCCGAAGGGATTAAAGGTTTATAGAAACATCAAACGTACATAATCTGCGACCCCGATGGGGTCGTAGAAACCAATTCATAATTCATTCCTATAAACCTGCGACCACGATGGGGTCGTATCATTCTATCGTTTTTCTTCATCTATAAATTTGACGCATCCTGCATCATTGCGCATGATTATATCTATAAACCTGCGACACTCCTCTTCCACACAAAGAAGTTGCACGCCACATTGTTAGTTCTTTGCTCTCTATTATTCTTGTTCTGTTTCTTTTGGCGGAGCTGCCGTAATGATTTTTTTACGGGGATAAACGCCTGATTGTGCAGAAATATTTAATAAAACCCCCACAGCCGCAGCAGAAAAAAGTACCGAAGTACCTCCATAGCTGATAAATGGCATAGGCAATCCTGTGGTGGGCAAAATGCCGCATGTCACACCTGCATTAATAAATCCATAAAGAGCAAGCGTTGCCGTGATGCCCGTGGCTAAGAGAGTGCCAAACATATCCGGTGCATTTTTCGCAATACGCATACCGCGCCATGTGATAATTCCAAATGCCACAATAATAGGTAAAACTCCAAGGAAATAACCGTACTCTTCACCCACAACAGAAAAAATAAAATCACCATAACTTTCCGGTAAGAAAAATTCCCGTTGAATACTTTCTCCCGGACCCACGCCAAATAAACCACCGCTGCCGAAAGCAATCAATGCTTGTTTTAATTGATAATTCACAACCTCCGATTCAGTGCCGTCACCATAACCGATAAATGCCAAAATACGCCGTAAACGATAGGGTGCGGACACGGCATAAAGTCCTGCAATAATTATCCCGACGAGTGCAGTGCGTATAAGATATTGTGAACGGACATTCCCAATAAACATCAACAGCCATGATAAAAGAAATATCACCGAAGCCGTAGATAAATTCGGTTGCAATGCAATTAATCCACACACAGCCGCTACCCATCCCAATAATGGGAGCATACCTGTTTTAAAATCTAATCGCGAATAGTCGCGCGTGCCAATAAGTAAAGACAAATGACCGATAAGTGCAAATTTGGCAAGTTCCGATGGTTGAAAACTAAAAGGTCCTATATCTAACCATCGGGAAGCTCCTTTGACATCTCTGCCAATAAGTAAGACGAGTGCCAAACATGCTATGGCTGCAAATAATCCATAATGAGAGTATTTTTTTATTATGCGATAATCTATGCGAGAAAAAATGATAATCATAACTAATCCCACAAGAATACGCAGCGCATGATTCCAAAACATCGTTTCGCTTGATCCCGTTTTGACCGCAGCAAAAGCAGCACTTGCGCTATAGACAAAAGAGATTCCAAAGAGCATAAGCCCCGCAACAGGCAATAAAATCAGCCAATCAATATGACCCGTATATTTAGACATTGTTTTTCCTTAAGTATGCTGCTTTCCACTACAAAAATATCATGTTGTCAAGAATCAAGCTCTACAAAAAAAGAAAAGCGACGGAGATATTTTCCCCATCGCTTTTTCATGGATACGCAATGTATGCTGATATTACAGTGCAAGTTTTTCCAATAAATAGGGCTTAACATTACTGATAGGCAAACGCACTTGCTGCATGGTATCACGCTCGCGAATGGTCACAGTATCATCGGTAAGCGTTTGTCCGTCAATGGTAACACAGAATGGTGTACCTATTTCATCTTGACGACGATAGCGTCTGCCGACAGCACCCGAAGTATCGTAGGTTGCTTTGAAATTCTTTTGCAAGTCATTGTAGAGTGCGGTGGCTTTTTCCGGCATACCGTCTTTATTCACCAAAGGGAACACAGCCACTTTGACCGGTGCTAAATATGGATGAAAACGCAACACTGTTCTTTTATCGGTTTTACCGTCTTCGCCTGATGTTTCTTCTTCATCAAAGGCATTGCATAAAAATGCCATAAATGAACGCGAAGCACCGACCGCCGTTTCTATCACATACGGCGTATAACGTTCGCCGGTGACAGTATCCACATATTCCAATTTTTTACCGCTGAACTCTTGATGTTTTCCCAAATCGAAATCGGTGCGGGAATGAATACCTTCAATTTCGCCCCATCCAAATGGAAATAAATATTCTATATCCTCAGCCGCTGCTGCATAGTGAGCAAGTTTTTCATGCGGCTTACGACGCAATGAATCGGGTTTCATACCTAAAGATAAAAACCATTGCCAGCGTTGCTCGCGCCAGTATTCAAACCATTCCGTTTCGCTGCCCGGTTTAATGAAAAACTGCATTTCCATTTGCTCAAATTCACGAGTACGGAATAAGAAATTTTTTGTATTTATTTCATTACGGAATGATTTTCCTATTTGTGCAATACCAAAGGGTGGTTTTTGGCGAGCACTGTCCATGACATTTTTGAAATTCACAAAAATACCTTGTGCAGTTTCCGGACGTAAATAAATAGCTGCACTGTCATCGGCAACAGGTCCTAAAAATGTTTTAAACATTAAATTAAAATTCCGCACTTCTGTCCAATCTGTTGTTCCACTGACAGGGTCGGGAATTTGTTCTTCCATGATAATAGCATGATAATCCGATAATTCCTCCACAGCAGAAAGTCGTGCTGCAATGCGATCGGCATCATTATTTTTTCCTTTTTTTCGTAAACGATCAATAAAATCTTCAATTAAATTATCGGCACGGTGACGCGATTTACTTGTTTTATTATCAATCATCGGATCGGAAAATTGTGCCGTATGACCGCTTGCATCCCATACACGAGGGTGCATTAAAATAGAAGCATCAATACCTTCGATATCATCACGGAAGGTCATTGCTTTCCACCATGCTTCTTTCACATTGCGCAACAATTCTACGCCAAGCGGACCATAATCCCAACAACCATTAAGTCCACCGTAAATTTCGGATGATTGAAAAACAAATCCTCGTCTTTTTGAAAGCGATAAAATTGGATCAAGATTCGTGAGTGCCATAATAACAAATAAAAAAAATCGAATAATTACAATTACAGTGAATAATACATATTAATGCATGTGAGTTCTATGATGAGATTATGGTATAAATTCATGTGAAGATTCCATAAAATGAGTTAAAAGAGCTATCGTTGCTTCTATGTCTTGTTTATGACATGATTCCACGACCGTATGCGTATAACGATTGGGTATAGATAAGGTAATGACAGGAATACCTCCGCGTTTCACAATTTGCATTGCACCTGCATCCGTACCGCCCGCAGGCAATAATTCCCATTGATATTTTATGGAATGTTTTTCTGCAAGATTTCGGAAAAAATTCACGAGACCCCGATGTGAAATTGCTGCTTGGTCAACCAATTTTATGGCAACTCCTTCACCCATTTTAACGCCGAACATTGCACTGTCCGATCCCGGAGCATCGCCTGCCACTGTTATATCCAAAGCAATACCCATATCCGGCTCAATCCGAAATGCTGCACCTTTTGCGCCACGCATCCCGACTTCCTCTTGGACTGTTGCCACTGCAACAATAGTGTCGGTATTATGTGTCATACGTTTGAATGCCTCTATCATAGCATAAATGCCAACACGATCATCCAGCGTTTTTCCCGTATAAAAATTACCCATTTCTTGTAAAGGACCAACCATTGTCACAACATCACCTATGCGGATTTTCTCTTTCACGGTGGCTGCATCTAAGCCGGTGTCAATAAACATATCGGTAACTTTACCGGGTGAATATTCTGCCATTGCTGCTTTTGTGCCAAATACTCCACTGATTTTTTCTGTACCATGAATTAAAACACGTTGTGCAACCAAATGAGCTGCTGTAAATCCACCGAGCGGATAGATGCTCACAAAGCCGTTTGGATCTATACCACGCACTAAAAAAGCAATTTCATCCATGTGAGCAGCAATCATAATAGTTCGCGGCGAGGGCGAAGATCCTCGTTTGACCGCATAGACATTGCCCATAGTATCGGTAAACATTTCATCGGCTATCGGCTGCAATTCGCGATAGATAAGTGCTGCAAATTCTTGTTCATAACCGGGCGCACCTGCTGTTTCGCATAGTGTTTTTAGCAGTTCAAAAGACATACGTATATTCCAAAGTGAATGGCAAAATTACGGATTTACTGACTAAGTATATGTCACAATTGCCGATAAATCGCTATCGAATAAGGTTAAAATAAAAAAAAACACCGTCCTTTTGAGGGGACGGTGCTCCTTGTTGATGAGTATGATGTGGTGATTATTTTTTTCCTAATTCGATTTCGATATCAAGTTTAATCATTTTGTCAACAACTAAACCACCTGTTTCAATTGCTTTGTTCCAAGCCAACCCATAATCGAAACGGTTAAGTTCTCCGGTTAAGGTAAAGCCGGCTTTTGTGTTTCCCCACGGATCTTTCACTACGCCGCCGAATTCCATGTCAAGGGTTACAGTTTTTGTCACATTTTTCATTGTTAAGTCACCGGTAACTTTGTACTTATTACCACTAACTTTTTTGACGGATTTACCGACAAATTTTAATTCAGGATATTTCTCGGCATCAAAGAAGTCAGCACTGCGCAAGTGATTATCGCGGTCATTGTTATCAGTGAATATACTTTTGACTTTTGCAATTACCTCAATTTTTGCATCTGTGAAGTCAGCTTTGTCTGATAACACAGTTACTTTATAGTCAGTGAACTTGCCTTTTGTTGTGGCAATAAGAAGGTGTTTGGCTCTAAAGCCCAATTCGCTGTGCGTTGGATCTAATTCCCAACGTGTAGTTTGTGCACTAAGTGCAGATGCCGCTACTATAAACGACAAAAAGAAAACAAAGAATTTTTTCATGAGAACCTCTCAATAAAAAGTGAAAAATTAGTGTTGTAACACATAATATTGTAAAAAAAATTTATTTCATCTCTATAATCACTCAACGCTTTTTATGGACATTCTTGATAAGTGATTTTGTCAAAGCATGGTCAAAAACGTGTTGCAACACACAATATTGTAAAATTTTACAATTCATGTGCATAAATTTTTTCGCAGAGGCGTGAAAGCTCCAAACATTCCTCTTTAGTGACATAATGTTGAAGTGCTTCATCAAAATTGTCAATGAGCGGTTTTATCTCATCAAGCAAGTCCACACCTTTTTGGGTGATGCGTGTCAAAGACAGGCGTTTATCATCGAAATCTCTTGTTCTTTCAACAAGTTCCATTCTTTCTAACTTATCAACAAGACGTGTTATATCTGTGCCGCGTTCAAGCAATCGTTTTTTGATTTCACATCTGGGATGACCTCCCGGAAATGCCCCCTTCAGTATGCGTAACACATTGTATTGCACAAATGAAATTCCATGCTTCTCACAAATGCTTATGCTGGAACGACGAAAGTAATCCGCACAGACTATAATATTCAGCATTGCCTCCGCATGAGCGGTTAATGGCATTGTTTGGCTTATTCTATGTTGAAGTATTGTACCCATTCTGAATGCAAATATACGAAATTTTTGTGTGTTGCAACACATATTTTTTTTTACATTTTGTTTTTGCAGATTATTTCTCTCTCTTCACTCCCCTTTTGAGCTGTGGCAAACGGAGAAGTTTTATTATCATGACATCTTTACCGGATTTCATCCCATTCAACGTTACAGAAGGCATGCCGGTGCGAAACAGAAGCCAAAAGTGCCAGCGTTATGAATAAATTCAAAACCTATAAGGTTTTAGAGACCTTATTGGTTTATGGAATATCGAACATAAAAAAAAAAGGCGTGATACCGAAGTACCACGCCTTTTGTGTCTGCGCAACCCTTGCGGGTTATGATTATTTGATGATTGATACCGGTTGTGTCATTGAGAAGTATTCTGTCTCAAAACGCACATAGTATTGACCATTCACCAAGTTATTAACATCAAAGCGAGCTGAATATACACCTGATGTAAGGACATCATTGCGTAAATCAGTTACTTTTTGACCTAAAGCATTGTAAAGAGCTACTTTAACCATACCTTCATAAGGAACACGGAATGTGACTGTCACATCTGTGCCTGTTGTCGGATTAGGTGTGATACTCAATACTGTATTACCACCTGCAAGTGCTGTCGGCTCAGTTTCGCGTGTGAATGTTGAACCATTACCTGCTTGGAATACACCTGTACGGCGATTTTGTGCCGCAGTGTTGGTATAGGTATCATCATTCGCATCATCCAAACCTGCTTTAATTATAGTCGGTTTATCTGTATTGCTATTATTACCTGTTGTTTCAGTACCTGTTCCTGCTACATCAACTTGTGCACCGAATGTTGCACCATAAGCAAATTTAACAAAACCATTGTCACCGCCAACTGCTGCACGTTGTAAATACACGTCGCCTTTATTAGCAGCGCCTGTTGCAATACGACCATAAAGACCATTACCAACAGCGTGCATATAAATACCGCCACGCATAAATTTATTTTCAGCACCATTAGCAGTTACTGCAACACCTGTACCCGGAGCTACTAAAGTACCGGACAGGATGTGTGCAGAGGTTGCATTGAGTCCATTTACTACTGCCGGTCCTAAGATGGTTTGATGCATTCTGCCTGTCGTTGACGGGAATGTTACATCACCCCAATAATATTGGCTTCCTTCACCAAGTTCACCAATTGTCCAACCTGCATTTTCACGAATCTCTACAACATTATCGTATGTTTCGCTGCCTGCTGAGAATGCTGTTGATGTATTGGAAAGTGAAGGCTGAATTGCACGATGAATATGAACAGCACCGCTAATTGCAACAACATCTTGATTACGGTTGAATGAACCGGAGAAATCCCAAGGAGCACGAGCATCTCTTGTTAAGATAACAGCATGACTGAATGTATTTCCTGATGCCGGATTGAAGAATGTACGGAATTCAGCACCGCGAGCACCACCGCTTACGGAACGTACCACGTGGCTTTCACCATCAATTTGTCCATCAACCAATGCTGAATCGCGGAAAGTATTATTCGTACCACTGAATGTGAATGCATTGCTGAATAATTCGATATCCACATTATTATCAGATTCAGTCGAAGTCTGCAATCCTTTACCACCGATTGTATTACTTGTGAGGGTAAGTGAACCGCCCGTAGCATCGGCAACGATAGCAGCGACGGCAGGAGAACCTGTAAGACCTTTGCTGTCACGGATACCACGAACCGTATTGAATTGTAATACTGTTGCACCCATACTACCCGCATTTACACCATTGAAACCAACATTGATACCAACGCGCTCGCAATTACGGATAATATTATGACCATTTGTGATGCCAAGACCTAAAGCTGAAGCAAATGCTGTGGCAGCACTTTGACCAACGGTATTTGGACCATAGGCTACATTGCCTGCACTTCTATCAGCAAGCATAATGCCGAGACCTGAGTTGCTACCGCTAATGTCTTTATTATGACCAATCATTGTACTGCGAATAGTACCATTCGTGCATCGGTCAAAATAGATACCAACACTGCTGCTACCTGCATTATTCGATCCTTCAACCCAGCAAGCATCGACATCAGGTGCATCTACTCGGTCGAATATGATACCCTGACCATCTAAACCGGTCAATGAACCTGCAACTGAGCTGAATCCTTGGATGCGGAAATTACGAATCATCGTACCGTCAGCATCAGCACCTCCGCTACCATTAATATAGAATCCTGTTTCTTCAAGACCATCAATGGTAACAGCTGGAGCATGAGCAACGCCATCGCCACTTGGTACCGGACCATTAACATTATTCGTTCCAACCAAATAGGTATGCCATGTTCTCATCGTTGCAGCAGTACAATCATAAGCTTTGATGCTTGTACCACGGAATTCATTGTCTTCATAATTACCTGCATTACCATCGTATGATACCTCTTCAGAGAAGTATTCACCCCAATCATCGCCAAGACCCGGTGCAGGTAAATGTCCCCAAATACCTTGAATTGCAATTACTTTTTCATTATTGTTTGCAATTGCAGTAGCTCCTGCTTGAATTGTAGCATGGTTTGCAAGCCATGTACCCGCTGCATCTGTACGCACTACACGTGCAAGGACATTTGCTGCGGCAGGTTGTTGCCAACCGTCATCTGTAGCAGGAACAGCATTTGCTGCATCTGTACCAGATGTCCACCAAGGAATAAAGCTAATCATACTTTGATCGCCACTTGAACATGTACCATTTTGTAAAATTGCATCACCAAAAGCTGCCGCTGTACATGGTGTTGGGTTTAATGGATTCCATGTCGTTGTCGGACCGGAAACGTTTTCCCACCAGTTGCCGCGTGCATTGATTTGGCATACTGTACCGCTATAAGCAGCACCATTATAGCGAATACCTGTATTGGTATTTTCAAAGGAGTTATTGTTAATTGCAAAGAACTGATGAGAAATAGTACTACCATGAATAAATATTCCAACTGCACTATTATTCAAGAAATTATTACGGACGGTAACGTTACCGGTGATTTGATGAGCATTTTCAAATGCTAAGTTTTCAGCAGTACCACTACGAAGACGATTCTGGCTGATAACCACATTTTGAATACTATTTGATGCCGAAGCATTACCAACAAATAAATTAGATGCAGCCGGTGCATTTTGGAACACATTACGAGTAATTGTATTTGTAGAAGGACCGCCAAAACCACGTAAAACAATTGCCCAGTTAACATCACTGCCTGTACCATCAAAGTAATTACGCTCCAATGTTGTTTGCGTATGGTCAATCATTTCAATTGTGTACCATTCGCTACCGACAGTCAAACCGGACATACGGTTACAGCTTACATTCCAATTTGTATGGAAAGAAGCAGCAGCACCTGTGCCTGTACTACGGATAAATCGCTCGCCTGAACTTGTGATTAAGTTATTCTGAATTGTTACATTATTATTTGCATTAACACCTGTGCCCGGAGCTGAAATAACAGCATCGGCTGCACCATTAGTAATACCTGTAAAGTCAAAACCACGCAATGTGATATTATTCACGCCACTTGCAAGCGTAAAGACCGGATTAGCTGCTGCAAAGGTCGAGAATGTTGCTACATTAGTACGAGCAGCATTTGTAACCCATGCATTTGATGCACCAATAACAGTAGCAGGATCATTTGCACATTCTGTCGGATTATTCAAGCCTTGAACAATTAATGATTTATTGATAGTGTTATCACGGTTATATGTATTTGTTCCCGCGCCCCATGTAGTTGCAGCAGCCGCTACGGTGATACCATTACCAATATTCACAGTACCGGAAGCACAAGCCAATAAGATACCGTCTTGGATATCAGGAATTGTTGTATAACCGGAACCTGTTTCTTGTGTGACATTGACTGTTGTATTACAGAAATTATCGGAGTTTACAATAGTGTTCGGATTGCCATAAGCACCGAGACGCATTGTCAAACTACCTGCATTGGTATTTGCT
>JAFLBY010000094.1 GCA_017302855.1 Candidatus Kapaibacterium sp. | reverse complement strand
GAGCAGCGTGTATTAGAGCATTATGGCGCGGATAGAGTGCAAAATATCCGTCCGGGATTGATTGTAGGTCAATATGATCCTTCCGACCGATTTACCTATTGGGTACGACGTGGAGCAGAAGGAGGCAAAATCATTGTCCCCGGAGGCGAAGCTTACCAAATCCAATATATTGATGTTCGCGACCTTGCTGACTGGATGATTCATTGCGCGGAACATCATACCACAGGCACTTATAATGCCGTAACTCCGACGGCATTTATCACCTTACCGGATATTATAAGGGCAGCAGGGGAGTGTACCGATATACAACAAACTCTTCTCTATCCCACTGATACTTTTTTTGAAGAACAGGGTATAGCACCTTGGTCGCAGATGCCTGTCTGGATACCGAGTACCATGACCGATTATAAGGGATTTTCATCCATCAGTGCCCAAAAAGCAATTGCACAAGGATTAACATTCCGTTCACCCGACGAGACAGTTCGCTCGATATATGAATGGGATAAAAATCGTGACCCTTCCGTAGCGATGCGGGCTGGGATTTCACGTGAACGGGAACATGAACTCATAACAATCTTAGAACAAAATTCATAGATTACCGAAATTGTATGGCGATGGACTCGTAATTTTACCCTTATGAAGAATCATCGCCATAGTATTATCGTTTTTATTCTTACATGCGGTTATGCACTAAGCAGCGCTTGGTTTGGTGTCAATTTGTATGATGAAGGTATTATCGTTACAGGCGGCATGCGAGTGCTGCATGGCGAAATGCCCCATCGTGATTTTGCTTCACTTTACCCTTATGCCTCCTATTATATAAGCGCAACCATACAGTTCATATTCGGGACAGGACTTTTATCGTTTCGACTTTTTGCGGCATTAATTTTTGCCGGAATATGCACGTTATCCTATCTCTTTAGCATAAGAATGGGACTTTCTACATTCTATGGAACACTATCTTCTTTAACAATCTGCATCACATGCGGTGTGGCACCTGTGTCGCTGCGCGCGGTATTTATTGCTCTTTTTTGCACATTGTTGTCATTGTACTTACTTACAGGAAACCAAAGACATAAAACACTGATTTCATTACTGTTACTCTTTTTTGCTTCGACCATCAGATGGGATATTGCTCTTTACGGCAGTATAGCTTGGTCGGTGTATAATGCCACAGACTATGGATTTCAATGGCGGAAATTTCTTTTGTATATTTTCACCATCAGTTTTGCTGTTTTGCTTTTTCCTTTATTCACATTGTGGGCATTCGGTGGGGAAACTGCTCTCATCCAAGCTATTGAACAAACCATTATATTTCCGGTAGTTGAGTTTCCTTCTGTTCGCGGCTTATCGTTACCTTTATTTTTCCCTCGATGGGATGGTGAAAGCAGAGCCGATGTACTGCTTGCTTCTTTTGCTTTATGGGGTATGATTATCTTTATGATTGTCACTCTCATGCAATTGTTCACAAAGAAAATAAGACTCGATTTACCAAATAATCGGCTCATGCTGATATTGGTAGTTTTTATGATTGGATTAATGAATCAAGCACGAGTACGCAGCGATTTTGAGCATTGTATTCCGGCATTATTTCCGTTTATTATTCTTTTGTTTTACAGCGCGGCACATCAACAGATTCACAAAAAATACATTGTTGTGATGACGGTCTTTCTTATAGCATTACCCGGTGCTTTAAAAGGAAAGCAATGGATACAATCTTATTCTTACGAACCGTTTACGGCTACATGGGGCAGAGGTATTTATAGTGAAAATGCTGCTCATTATGATTCTCTTGTTACTTCGATTCACAATATGACATCTCCCGAAGACCATATACTCATCTGTCCCGAACAAGGTCAAACCAATCAAAGCAGCGATCTCTTATTATACTATGCAGCGGGGCGACTGCCTGTTTCATATTTCTATGAATTTCATCCCGGCATTACAGACAGGGGAGATATACAACAACACATCATCAATGATTGCATACGCAACAAATGTCGTTTAATAGTTCGCCAACAGCTCAAATCAAATCAATCAGCCAAAGAGGATAATGCCCGGATTTCCGACAAACTCGACATATTCATCGCTAAGCATTACTGCACGGTACGTACCATTGACGGCTACAATGTTATGATGCCCATAACACGGTAATACATTGTTTTTTCGCTCATTATGCCATCTCTTCAGACGATTGTGACAAAGTCCTGTCCAAACGGCACTACAGTTCTGCCTGCTTTTTTTCTTGTGGCAATTATTTCTGCAATCGTGTCAGTCATATTTACACGGTTAAGCATTGGCACATTTCTTCAGAGAATGGTTCTCAGAAGCGTACAAAAGTGCTTTAGGATCGAAAACAAAAACACTCTTGTTTCATATTTATCACCCAAAAGGAGTTAGTGCTATGACACTCGTAAAATTTGAGCCATTTCGTGGCTTTGAAAACATCACTCGCCGTATGAACGATATATTCGGCGATTTAGAAAAAGGCGTTCGTTTTGAAATTGGTGATTTTGCACCTCGCGTGGACATTTCCGAAGATGATAAGAATGTCTATGTGCATGCGGAATTACCCGGCGTCACGAAAGAAAATGTAAAAATCACTGTATCGGAAGATCGCGTCCTCACCATTAAAGGCGAGAAAAAACGCGATGAAACAACCGAGCAACGCAATTATGTCAGGGTGGAGCGCAATTATGGTAGTTTTACACGCTCTTTCCTTTTACCGGATAATGTGGATTATGATGCAATCAATGCAAAATTCGATAGTGGAGTATTGGACTTAGCATTACCGAAAATACAACCGCAAAAACCAAAAGAACGAGAAGTAGCCATTAATTAATTCCACCAATTTCATCACCACATAGTGGCTGCAACAGTAAAAGCAAGGGGTTAAAGAAAAGCCCCTTGCTTTTTGCTCGAACACCACAAAGCCGTCATAATCAAATAAATACGACCTATTATCGTTACACGGCACTCTTTACGGTTAATGCAGGGAATCACATAATGTGTGGTTTCGCGCAATGTTCGTAAAACAATGATTATAACATGTATTATTTTTAAATTCAGGAGAAACTGTCATGGGTAAAATTATCGGAATAGACTTAGGAACCACGAATTCGTGCGTTGCTGTAATGGAGGGCGGGCAGCCCGTCGTTATCGCCAATGCCGAAGGTGCACGCACCACGCCTTCTATTGTCGGCTTTGCCAAAAATGGTGAAAGACTTGTTGGTCAAAGTGCTAAAAGGCAATCTGTGACCAACCCTAAAAACACTGTGTATTCTATTAAACGCTTTATGGGTCGCAGACCGAATGAAGTCAATGATGAGGCAAAAATGGTACCTTATCAAACCGGTGCTTCTTCGGATAACAATGCCGTTCGGGTAACTATTGATGACCGCCAATATTCACCGCAAGAAATCTCTGCAATGATTTTACAAAAGATGAAGCAAACCGCAGAAGATTATCTTGGACAAAAAGTCACCGAAGCCGTTATTACCGTGCCTGCATATTTTAATGATGCTCAAAGACAAGCCACAAAAGATGCCGGTGAAATCGCTGGACTTACTGTGCGCCGTATTATCAATGAACCAACAGCAGCGGCTCTTGCTTATGGTCTGGATAAAAAAACAAAAAATATGACCATTGCTGTCTATGATTTAGGCGGCGGTACTTTCGATGTTTCTATTCTTGAATTAGGCGATGGCGTTTTTGAAGTAAAATCAACCAATGGCGATACCCATCTCGGCGGTGATAATTTTGACCAAAGAATGATTGATTTTCTTGCCGATGAATTTCAAAAACAAGAAAATATTGATCTTCGCAAAGACCCGATGGCTCTTCAACGTTTGCGTGAAGCCGGAGAAAAAGCCAAAATCGAGCTTTCTCAAATGCTTCAAACTGATGTAAATCTTCCGTTTATTACAGCAACACAAGATGGTCCGAAACACTTAAATCTTACCATTTCACGTGCTAAATTTGAATCACTCTGTGCGGACTTATTCGATCGCACACTTAAACCATGCGAACTTGCTTTGCGTGATGCCAAATTAACGCCAAGTCAAATTGACGAAGTTATTTTAGTAGGTGGCTCCACTCGTATTCCCAAAATTCAAGAAATTGTGAAAAACTTTTTCGGTAAAGAACCTTCCAAAGGCGTAAATCCTGATGAAGTTGTAGCAGTAGGTGCAGCTATTCAAGGCGGTGTTTTAGCAGGTGATGTGACCGATGTGCTCTTACTTGATGTTACCCCGCTTACTCTTGGCATCGAAACACTCGGCGGCGTTATGACTCCGATGATTCCGGCAAATACGACAATTCCGACCAAGAAATCTGAGGTATTTTCCACAGCAACAGATAGCCAGACATCAGTGGAAATTCATATTTTACAAGGTGAAAGACCTATGGCGCGCGACAATCGTTCACTCGGTCGTTTCCATCTTGACGGCATTCCACCGGCTCCACGCGGTATTCCTCAAGTTGAAGTAACCTTCGATATTGATGCAAACGGTATTCTTAATGTTTCTGCAAAAGATAAAGCAAGCAATAAAGAACAAAATATCCGCATCACATCGTCATCAGGTCTTGCACAAGATGAAATCGAAAAAATGAAACGCGAAGCTCAAGAACATTCAGCCGAAGACAAAAAACGCAAAGAAGATATAGAAGTGCGTAATCAAGCTGATAATCTTGTGTATTCGACCGATAAACAACTTAAAGATCTCGGTGATAAAATGCCGGCGGACGGCAAAGCAAAAATCGAAGATGCAAAAGAAAAGCTTGCCGATGCCATCAAAAATAACGGAGATATACGCAGCGCAATGGATACACTTAATCAAATCTGGAGTGAAGTGTCCACGCAAATGTATCAAAATGCCGGACCTGCTCAAGAACAACCGCAAGCCGATGCACAAGCAGGACAACAGCAAAATAATGTCGAAGAAGCCGATTACACAATCGTGGATGATAAAAACTAATTTTTATTACTACATACTCAAGTCAAAGCCGAAGGAACTATTTTCTTCGGCTTTTTTTTATGTACAATCAATTTTCTACGTAAATTGTAGTGTCCATAATTCATGGTTACTATAAATCCCATCTTATGAAAATACTTTTTATTACATCCACGAACTCCGATAATCTTGAAGATGGATTATTGCATGGTTTTCGCAACATATTCGGTGCTGACTGTGTGGATTTTCCGAAAAAGGAGATGATGTACGATAATTTTTCAGCGGTTTCCGCCAATCAATGCTATGGGCGATTATTTACATTATGGCGCACTTTACCGGATATACCTGTGAATAGAACGGATATTGAACAACGAGTAAAAAAAGGTGATTTTGATCTTATTATTATGGGTTCGATTCACCGTGTGCAACCTTGGTACAAGGCTTTGCTCCCATATCTGACAAAACGCAATACCATTATCATTGATGGTGAGGACAGAAATGCTTTGCTGCGTCATGCAGCATTACGTTTTCTGTATTTCAAAAGAGAATTAACTCCAAAAACCGGTTCATATTTTTTTGGTAGAATTATCCCCGCTGTGCTGTATTCGAGAATACGTTTATACCCTTCTCATGTACAGCCGATTAGTTTTTGCTTCCCCAAAGAAAAAATTATTGCGGGCATAACACCAAATCACAAAACATCCTTATTTCAAAGCCATATTGTGGATCAAGAAATTAAGGATTCTCCCATGTTCCGACAAAATACCCACATATCCGACAAATATATCTTCGACACAGAACAAGAGTATTATCGTGACTTACAACAAGCACGTTTTGGCATTACCACAAAACGAGGAGGATGGGATTGTTTACGCCATTATGAAATTGCAGCTAATGGTGCCGTGCAATGTTTTCGAGATTATTCACAAAAACCTATTTCTTGTGCACCGGATGGATTGCAACATGGTGTGAATATGATTGAGTACCATAATGCCCAAGACCTTGCCGAAAAAATTAACTCTTTATCTGATGCTGACTACGAATCTTTACTGCATCACTCTTATACATGGATTCATAATCAAACAACAGAAAAACGAGCAAGAGAAATACTCGATATACGCCATAAATCATTAGCCAACTAACCTTTTTTCACATACGATAATTCTGTCTGATGCTTTCGACTGCGTATATTGCAAATAAAAAATTACAAGATTTCATAATCCCTTAAGGATGATACTATGTATTCTCGTGTCATGTCCGCATCTGTTTTTGGTATTAGTGCTTTCTCTGTTGAGGTAGAAGCACATCTTGAAAATCAGATTCCATCCATAAGTGTTGTCGGCTTGCCCGATTCGGCAGTTCGTGAGTCGCGCGAACGAGTTGTGGCTGCTATAAAAAATTCCAATTACCCTTTTCCGCTCAAAAAAATAACCATCAATTTAGCACCTGCGGATATTCGTAAAGAGGGTAGTGCCTTCGATTTACCTATTGCCATCGGTATATTGAAAGCTGTCGGAATGATTGAAGATCCTTTAGAAAACACCTTATTATTGGGCGAGCTTGCACTTGACGGAACTTTACGTCCCGTACATGGTATTTTATCCATTGCCATCGAAGCGGTAAAGCAAGGATTTACACGCATATTATTACCTGCGGATAATGCTGATGAAGCAGCTCTCTCACCTGATTTGGAAGTGATACCGTTGACATCATTAGGCGAGGCAGTGCGTTTTCTTAATAGAGAACAAACCATTATCCCACGCTCTGTTGATGTGAATGCTTTATTTAGTTCTCATGATTATTCTGCTTTTGATTTGGCTGATGTCAAAGGTCAAGAAAATGTGAAAAGGGCAATGGAAGTGGCTGCTGCGGGTGGTCATAATATCATTATGATTGGTCCTCCCGGAAGCGGCAAAACCATGTTAGCCAAACGTATCCCATCCATTTTACCACCATTGACACTTGATGAAGCATTAGAAACAACAAAAATTCACTCCGTGACGGGATTATTACCTTCGGGAACGGCATTGGTGACTGTGCGTCCTTTTCGTGCGCCGCATCACACAATTTCCGATGCTGCCTTGGTTGGTGGCGGTATGGGTATAGTGCGAGCAGGGGAAATTTCTATGGCTCATCATGGCGTATTATTTATGGATGAATTGCCGGAATTTGCCCGCAATGTACTCGAAGTATTGCGTCAGCCCTTGGAAGACAAAAGAATTTCTATTTCACGGACAAAAATGACCGTAGAATTTCCTGCAAACTTTATGCTGGTATGTTCAATGAACCCATGTCCTTGCGGTCATTTTGGCAATCCTCAGCAACAATGTTCATGTACGCCACAGCAAATCCAACGTTATATGGCTAAAATATCGGGTCCATTGCTCGATCGTATTGACATTCACTGTGAAGTACCGGCTGTGAAATATCAAGAACTTGCTGACTCACGCTCGGGGGAATCATCCGCATCTGTGAGGGAAAGGGTCGTAAAAGCGCGTCGTAAACAAGAACAACGATTTGCCGAAAGAGCAGGGGTATTTAAAAATGCTGATATGAGTTCTCGCGATATTCGTACATTTTGCACACTTACACCCGCCGGATCGGAATTAGTAAAAATGGCAATGACAAAACTCGGATTTTCTGCAAGAGCTTTCGATAGAATATTAAAAGTCGCTCGCACCATTGCCGACCTTGCCGACAGCGATATTATTGAGCCGCATCATATTAGCGAAGCAATACAATATCGTAATTTGGACAGACAATACTGGAACGCATAATTTATTTACCGCAAGAACTATTTCTCATAGAATAATGACCTTAGAATTACACGACTCTATTTTACAATCCATAGGCGCACTTGCCGACCGTCATGCCATTCGTTTGTATGTCGTAGGCGGATATGTACGTGATTATTTTATCGGTGATGCCGTTAAAGATATAGACTTTACCGTTGTGGGTGATGCCTTGCAATTTGCCGAAATTGTTGCTGCACATTTTCATTCAAAAGCTGTTATATATGAGCGTTTTCGCACTGCACTTGTTCCTGTGGGAGAATATAAATTAGAATTTGTAGGCACACGAAAAGAAGAATATCAGGCACAAAGCAGAAAACCTATTGTTACAGAAGGCACTTTACTTGATGATTTACGTCGTCGGGATTTCACTATTAATGCTCTTGCCATAGGATTAAACAGCGATAATTATGGCGAATTTATTGATGTATTCGGTGGTATTGCCGATTTACAAGCACAAATACTTCGCACTCCTCTTGACCCACATATCACATTCAGCGATGACCCTTTACGGATGTTAAGAGCTGCTCGTTTTGCAGCACGCTTACAATTTACATTACCTTCCGACATATTGCTTGCCATGAAAGAAATGGCTTCACGTATTACCATTATTTCACAAGAACGTATTAGCGATGAATTTTTAAAAACATTAGCAGCAAAAAAACCAAGCACCGGACTAAAAATATTATTCGAAGCCGGACTTATGGAATATATTTTCCCGGAGGTCTATCGGCTTGGCGGCGTAGATTTAATACAGATTGGCGAACAAGAATATGCGCACAAAGATGTGTTTTTACATACTCTCCAAGTACTTGACAATGTAGCATTAGTGTCGGATAATATCTGGCTTCGATTTGCAACTCTGATGCATGATATTGCTAAACCCAAAACAAAAAAATTTATAAAAGGGACGGGATGGTCATTTCATGGGCATGAAGAAATTGGTGCACGTTGGCAAAAGAATATTTTTCGACGCATGAAATTACCAATGGAATATTTACCGTATGTCGAAACAATCGTACGATTGCATCAAAGACCTATGGTTTTAGTGGATGATGGTGTCACAGACAGTGCTGTACGACGATTAGCAGTTAATGCCGGCGACGCTCTTGAGGATTTATTTACTTTATGTAAAGCCGATATAACGACAAAAAATCCAAAAAAAGCAGAAAAATATCTCCGCAACTATGACAAGGTTTTTCAAAAAATTGTTGATGTGCGCGAGCGAGATAATTTACGTGCATTCCAATCTCCTGTACGTGGAGAAGAAATTATGGCTACATGTAACTTAAAACCTTGCCGAGCAGTAGGATATATAAAAACAGCAATTGAAGAAGCAATATTAGATGGTATAATCCCTAATGAATACGAAGCTGCTCAACACTATCTTTTTATTCATAAAGATATATGGCTTGAACAAGCAAAAGAACTTCATTATATTCCCGATTCACAGTAAACACATATAATAGTCTATGACACATTCAGACTCACTGTTTCAATTAATTCATTCACTTACCATAGCAGAAAAAGGATATTTCAAAAAATATTCTGCAAAACATGTGCTTGGTGAAAAAAATGATTATATGATACTCTTTGAAGCACTTGATTCTTTAGTTGAATATAATGAGCAAGATTTACAAGACAAAGTCAAAGAATATGGATTTGCACACAGATTATCGGCTGTAAAACATTATTTAAACAAAGTGATTCTGGAAAGCATGCGTGCATTTTACAGTGAAACAACTGTGGAACGCACCTTACTTGAAATGCTTGCGGATATCAGTTTTTTGTGGCGTAGGAATTTACGATCTCAAGCAGGAAAAACAGCAAAAAAAGCATTAAAACTATCATTGGAGTATGAAGAATTTGAATTATCTCTCAAAATTATTACATGGATAGAAACTATTTTTCATCAGATAGATAATAATATCGTTTATGTGCCGGATGATGTAGTAACTTTACGTGACACAGTGACAAAAAAATTACTTACACTCAAAGAATTAAATGCAATTTCGGAAAAGTTAAATTTCTACATGTCACGAACAGGTATAAAAACCGATGATTTTCCACAAGAGATTACAGATTTAATAAGTCATCCGCTTTTGCAATCCAATGACCAAGAACTTTCATTGTATGCTGCATTAAAACTGAATAACATTTATATGGTGTATCATTCATATTTTGATATTACGCCCGGCTTGGGGATTGTGTATGCAAAACGCTCTTATGATATTTGGAGGAATAATCTTCATTTGGCAAAAGAAAAACCCAAATATTATATTATGTCCGTTCAACAATATATACAGCGCTGCATTTTTGTACGACAATTTGATACCATCGCGCCGATTATGGATGAATTACGTTCATTTATTCATTCTCTGCATGGACCGCAATATGAATCGGCACGAAGCGAAGGCTATTTTGCCCTTGCAAATCTTGAATGTCTTACTGCAATGAATGCCGGAAAATTTACGGAAGGAATACAGCAAAGTGCGCGTTGGGAATCATCGCTCAGACCCTACGAAGAATTACTCGGACCCGAATTATTACGACCTTTTTTCTTTAATGCAGCAATAATAGCGTTTGTCGAGGACGATAAAAAAAGAGCCCTCCACTTTCTACAACGTTCACTTACCTATCCCCTTAATATTAGGCAAGATATTGTTTCTGCTGCTCGTCTTGCGGAAACGCTCATCCATTTTGATATGGGTAATGTACGCTGGATTGAATACTCCACACGCACACTCTATCGTTATATCGGTACACGGCAGCGACTTGGAAAAATAGAAAAATCCGTGGTCAAATTTTTACGAAAACTTACCGAAATTCGCAACCGCAAAGAGTTTATTACCATTTGTAAACGAATATACACAGACATCACAGCAAACTCTACACTCTATAGTTCTTCTTTTGTTTCATTAATTGCCTTTGATTCATGGCTTCTGTCTAAAATCGAAAACACTACATTTGCTTCACAATTGCTCCATAAATTACAATCAGATGAATTACTAAACACTCACTTGGATACACCCGATACCGAAAAATGAGAATATTTTGGTTTTATTACCTGCTTATATCGCCCGAATTTTGTATCGTATTATTCATTAATTTTTATGATTTGGAGGATTACAGAATGTATCCATTAGTAGTACTAGCGCTTATCTCGCTTGTATGTGTCTCATTTACTTCATGCAGTCATGACCATGCAAAGGCAGGAGAGAACAAAAGTAAAATAAATGTAGAACACGAAGCTCGTATTGAGCGCGGACGTTATCTTATCACAATTACCGGTTGTAATGATTGTCACACCGCAGGGTATATGCAGCAAGGTCTCGCTATTCCGGAATCCGAATGGCTTACCGGTGTGGGACTTGGATTCAAAGGTCCGTGGGGAACATCCTATCCCAAAAACTTACGTAAATCTATAGCACGTATGACGGAAAAAGAATGGATTGAATATGCTCGTTCTGCAAATGGCGCGCCGCCTATGCCGTGGGTTGTCTTGCAAAAAATGAAAGACTCAGATCTGCGTGATATTTATGCTTTTGTTTCTTCTTTAGGGGCAAAAGGTGATGATGTTCCGGCTATGCTCCCACCCGGACAAATTCCGCAGACACCATATATTGTCTTCGAGCCGGTTTTTCCTTCAAGCAAATAATACAGAACATCTTTCCTCAAAAAAAGCCATTACCCATCGTGATAATGGCTTTTTTTCTTTGTATCAATATCATTATGATTCATACAACATAGTCTCTACTTTATTTTACCATTCAAGAACAAAAATTCTCTTCACTTTCTTTATAGATATATAAGAATTTACTCATTATTCACTACAGTCTTTGTCTCTGTTATCATTTCTTTACACTGCAACTCAAAATTTTTCAATACTTTAACATCACAATTACGCATCCCTAGCACTACGAAAATTTGCTTTTAGCTACTTTATTCTCCATACGAAACCTTACAACACTTTTATCAGTGATAAATGTGTCAGACACTGGCATAACTTTTCGTATATTGCGCTTTGATTATTGTGTGGTAGTCTCATAAAATATCATTCTCGTATCCTATCTATTAACAATACATTACAGGTTTCTATGAAAAACTTGCTACTCTATGTATGCATAGCCTTATGCTTTCCGATGTTTTTTGTGCGTTTGGAAGCACAAATTCCCAAATTAATTTCCTATCAAGGTATATTAACCGATCGTGGTGGTGACCCCGTTGTTGACGGTAGCTATGTTATCACTTTGCGTTTGTACGATGTTTCGACATCGGGAACACCACTGTACGAAGAGCAGTTAAATGTACAGGCAATAGGAGGCACATTTAATGCAATTTTAGGACGCACAACACCTCTGACTCTCAATTTCGATAAACAATACTATCTCGGAATTACTTTACAAGGTCAGCAAGAATTTGCGCCAAGAACCATCCTAGTGACTGTTCCCTATGCATTTAATGCCGAAAATGCTTCTGTTGCCAATAGTTTATCGCCCACTGCTACAGGAGCAGTTTTAAGCGTCAATTCTCTTCAAGGGAATCTACAACTCAATGGAGCGGGTAATGTGAATGTCACCCAAAGTGGTAATATCATTACAATCGGTTCTACGCCGACAGGCATACAAAGTTTAGCATCAACAGATAATGCTATACTTGTGACAAACGGCTCAGGTCCGAATGCAACGGTAACACTTGCTCCAGTTCCTCTTGATAGAATAGCTCCATCAGCCGCAACTGCCGGCGATATCATCCGATTTAATGGTACCAACTGGGTTACTTCCAAAGAAACGACATATTCCGCCGGCAATGGCATTAGTATTCAAGGACAAAGTATTGCACTTGCTTCACAGAATGCTTCTAATGCACAAGTACTCAAATGGAACGGCACGACATGGATTCCTGCCAATGATGACAATACTACTTATACGGCTGGTGACGGATTACTGCTAACGGGAACTCAACTTTCTGTTCTACCTACGGGAGGTGATCTTAGCGGATTACATACCAATGCTACCGTAACAGGAATTCAAGGTCGTAAAATTGCTCAGACTCCACCAACTAATGGACAAGCATTGCTTTACGATCAAGCAAGCAATACATGGATACCTCGATTAGTTGATTCCAACCCTAATGATGATATAACAACAGGTACTTCAGCAGGTGGTGATTTAACAGGAACTTACCCTAATCCAACGATTATCAATGGGGCAATCACGAGCGATAAGATTGCAGATAATGCTATTACAAGCAGTAAAATTGCTAACCAACAAGTTACTTTAGAAAAAATTAGCTCTAATGGTGCGACAACAGGACAAACTCTCATATTTAATGGGGCTACTCTTGCTTGGGGTAATCCGGTTATTGGCGGTACAGCAGGTGGTGATTTAACAGGAACGTACCCCAATCCGACAGTTGCAAATAATGCTATTACAACAAGCAAAATCCTTGATGCTAATGTCACAACACCGAAATTGGCAGACGCTGCCGTCACACCAATAAAACTATCTTCAACAGGCGCTACAACAGGACAAGCGCTCACATTCAATGGAACAAATATCGTGTGGGGGGCACCAACTTTATCAGGCACAGCAGGTGGTGATTTAACAGGAACTTATCCTAATCCAACGGTCGCAAATAATGCTATCACAACAAGCAAAATCCTTGATGCTAATGTCACAACTGCGAAAATTGCGGATGCGGCTGTCACACCAATAAAACTATCTTCAACAGGTGCTACAACAGGACAAGCACTCACATTCAATGGAACAAATATTGTATGGGGGGCACCAACTTTA
>JAFLBY010000093.1 GCA_017302855.1 Candidatus Kapaibacterium sp. | reverse complement strand
CGTGGAAGTCAGAGCTTATTTACCACCATCAATTGTATTGCAGAAAAAAAATATTATTTGCCCGGATTCATCAGTGCTATTACCCATTACCTCTAAAGATTCACTTATTTCCTATCGGTGGATTCCTACTCTTGGATTATCGTCCGATAAAGTGCGCTCTCCAAGAGCAAAACCACCGGTAAACACCATGTACACTGTGATTGTTACCGATACAAATGGTTGCACAACGCGGGATAGCTTATGGGTCTATGTCATCAATCCGAATAGTGTAAGTGTAATTTCTTCCAATGATATATTAGAGGCTTGTCCTAATGATACTTTAGCTATACATTTTGCACTTAAAAATGATGACTTGATTGAGAGAAATGTGTTGCTGACAACACAAACAGCTCGTTTCAGACCACAGAAAACTTCTTATTCTCTTCTTTCCAATAGTGATACAATAACTTCTGTGAAATTTTCAGGAAATATTGTACCCGGTTTATATCGCGATACTCTTTCGGTAACTGATATTTGTGGTAATACAATAAAACAACCATTGACTGTGAGGGTCGGTACACCTGCAATTACACTTGGACGAGCAAAAGATACAACCGTATGTGCAAATGAACCGGTTCGCCGAACAATAAAAGTATCGAATTCGGGAACAATTGGCTCACGATTAAAATTAAGCAGTAATAATCCGCTTTTTTCTTTTCCTGTTGATACAAGCTTAGTTAAAGCAAATGACAGTTCTGTATTTTTTACTGAATTTAAAGGTGCAAGTCCGGGAATTTACAAATCGCAGATTTATACCCTAAATTCTTGTGGCTCGAAAGACAGTGTGGAAATTACAATTATTGTTGAAGGAAACCCAATCATATTTTCTTTGCAACCATCAACAATACCGCAAACAGTCGGTACGACCGCTTCTGTGGATATAAATGTTGATAATACAATTGTTCTTGACACTGCAAGAAATAAAACTATTTCTATTGTGGTGAAAAACGAGAGAACAGCCCTTGAATTAATAAAAGTACACTCCGTAAATTGCTCGGTACAATACACTTCAAATGATACATCTGCAACAATTTCACTTACCGCTTGTCGTAATGGCATCAAAAATCCGATTGCAACATTAGACTATACCTTAGTTATCGGAAATACGCTGCAACCTAATATCAATTTTGAATCAATAACTATTGGTGATAGATGTATAGATCCCAGTTCAATAAAAAGCACCGTAAATATAAAACCGTTTGGCTGTGAGATTCGAACATTGAATGTTGAACTGTTTGAATCGCAGCTTCAATCCGTAAGCCCCAATCCTTCAAATACCGGACATATTATTGTTGATTTTTCTTCGGTTGAGGAAATTCCAACATCAATATCTTTACACAATGTTATTGGTCATGAAGTCTATACGATAGATAATGCTTCCACACAGCAAGGCGTATATCGAGCATTTATCCCAACAACAGGACTGCAAGAAGGGCTTTATCTCATCTCGTATAAAGCAGGTAAATATTTTGCCACTTTACCGATTATCATTCAACATTAGGTTTATGCAATATATCCGCTAAGTTCAATAAAGAATGAACATCCGTTGCCATAGCTACTGTGGCAATAGATTATTCCACCCATTTTTTCGACTAATTGTTTAGCTATATACAGACCGAGACCGGTCGAATTTTCATTATTTGTTGGTCGGGCAGATAAAGTTGCATATTTTGTGAATAGTTTTTCTTTGTCTTTATCCGTGAGTCCGGGACCATGATCGCGCACTTCAATTTTTATCGTTTGTTCGTTGAATGAACATACAACATGGATTTCAGAATGGAACGGAGAAAACTTTATAGCATTAGAAATAATATTATCCATAATTTGAATGAATTTGTTCTCATCGCAATAAACATACAGTGAATCAGGGGCTTTATCCACGACAATAGAAATATTCTTTTCTTGAGCAGTAATCTTGAAATTTTGAACAACATTTGACAACAAAGTGTTTAATATATAATGCTTCATTTTCGCAATGTCATCCGATGATTCTCCGCGATGAGCGTTCAGATATTCTGATATTATTGCGAACATTTTTCTTGAACTTTTTAAAATATCGGCATACATTTGTTCACGTTCTGCAAGGACTTCATTAGGATAATTCATTAAATATTGAGAAATAAGCTGAATAGAATGGAGCGGATTTTTCAAATCATGAGAAGCAATACTTAAAAATTCATCTTTTTCTTTAAGTAACTTCTCCAAAGCAGCATTTTTTTGTGTCAAAATTTGCTGTTGCTTTTCCATCAATACCAAAGTTGTATTTTGTAGTTTTTGCTTTGTCTCTTCCGTATATACTTCTTTTTGAAGCTCATAATATAGTTTTTGATATTGAGAATGTAACTCCCAATCCTTTAACTCGGCAAAGATATTTGACAACAATTCATAGACTTTCATTAATTCGTCTTTTGTACCGAGTTCACGGAATATTTCCTCCGATTTTTTAGCATATTCCAAACCGGTGGATATAGAATACTGTTCCCATGCTTTTTCACAAAATAGTTTTGCCAAATTGCCATATTGCATTGCTGTACCATATACTGAGTTTTGGGTTTCAGCCAAATACAGAGCTTTTTGAAAAAACATAAATGATTCAGCGTAATTTCCTATAGAAAGATACACTGAACCAAGATTACCATACATACGACGAGTCCCCGTATGATAATCACATTGAATACTAATTTCTAAAGAACGTCGGTAATATTCTATTGCTTTTTCAAATTGGTTTTGGAATGCACAAACATTACCAAGATTACCATAATGTCTGGCAATTTCAGGTTGTAAATCATGCGCTTCAGCTACTTGTAATGCATTATTATAGTAAAACTCAGCTTTTGTGTAATCTCTAAGCCGAATATAAACAACCCCAATATTACCAAGGTAATACGATTGACTTAATACATCTTGCGTATTTTGTAATTTATTAGAAGCATTAGCAAAGTACTCTAAAGCAGTAGAATAATCACTGAGCATTAAATATACGCCGCCCATGCTACCTATAATTTTTGCTGTTGCTTCGGTATCTTCACTATTTTCGCCCGCATCAAGAGCAATGTTATAAAACAATAATGCATTTTTATAATCGGAGATTTGATTATAGATATATGCTGATTTTTGAGCACAATCCATTATCAACTGACTATCATTCAACCTACAAGCGTACTCATACGCTGTTTTAGCATAATTTATCGCAGTAATTTTCTCTGATATTGATCTGTGTACTTCTGCAAGTATCTTCAAAAGCTCACAACATTCTCTTCGGTGAGTCTCATGGTTTATCACCGTTAAACGATGCGTTACAAAGTCAATGTATGTCTTAATATTGTCAAGATTTTTATTTTTAAGAGCGGATTGCATGAGAAAATCATAGACACGACATTCTTCCATGTGTAAACTTTCATCAAGAAGTGCCGGCTTTATATATTCGAGGCATTTAGATTCTGCCAAATTAAATTCTTGTTGGCTGAATAATAGTTTAATCTCGTGCAACATGGTATAAGAAATTAAATTGTTGAGTGAATAGAGACAAGCACTTATTATTAATTAACACAAGCAACTATAAATAATCCAAGAATAATTCTATAGACAATAAAAAGTATCATACTATGTGTTTTTAAGAATTTCAGTAAAAATGCAATAGCCCAATACCCACTGATGCCGGAAACGATTGTCGAAACTAATAACAAGAGTGCATTTTCGGACGTAAAATTTCCAATAACATCTTTTAGCTCAAAAATTCCGCTGCCCGCAATAGCAGGAATACTAAGCAAAAAAGAGAATCGAGCCGCACTTTCACGGGTAAATCCCCTTAGCAAGCCGGCTGTTATTGTTGTGCCTGAACGTGAGGAACCAGGAATCAATGCCAAACATTGAATAAGACCCACAAATATTGAATCCTTGAGGTCAATACTATGAATGCTTTTTGAAAATGTTGATTTTTTTTCAACAACAAACAATATAAGCGCAAGAATTATCAAAGCTGATGCTATCACAATAGGATCTTTTGTCAAACTACCACGAATGATGTCTTTGGCGAGCAGTCCAATGGTAACGATAGGAACTGTTCCCACTATGATATACCATCCTAATCGGGCACTATGATTTTGTTCAGAAAATTTCTTGCGCGAACTTCCAATATTTTCGGTCATAAAGGTAGTAATTATCGCATAGATATCTTGTCTGAAATACCACAGCACGGACACTAAAGTGCCCATTTGAATCACAGCCATGAATGTTGTCCATTCTTCCGGTTTCTGAGGATTTATCAGTCCGGTAAAATAGGCGTAAAGAGTAAGGTGCGCAGTACTGCTGATTGGTATAAACTCTGTCAAACCTTGTATAAGACCAAGTACTATTGCATGGAAAATATTCATAACTATTATAAATTAGTTCTTAAAATTATAGATGTTTTTACATCAAATATCACAAATAATCGTCACAAAAACCACAGCCATTATGCCAATGATAAATATGAAAAAAAATGTACTTTCTCGACATCGGAGATATTCACTTCACAAAACTGTTTTCGATTGGTTTACCCATAATCAAAAAAAGTTACCTTGGAGGAGTGAAACTCCAGACCCATATATTGTGCTTCTTTCCGAAATAATGTTGCAGCAAACACAAACGTCACGTATTGCTGAAAAGTTACCACATTTTCTACATCAATTTCCAACATTACAGTCACTCGCACAAGCATCAAATAAACAAATCATACTTGCATGGCAAGGTATGGGGTATAATAATCGTGCACTTCGGTTACGGGATTGCGCCAAAATTATTGTTGAAAATTATCATGGAGTGATTCCTGATGATGTTGAAACATTGCGAACATTACCCGGTATAGGTGCATATACCGCATCTGCGATTGCAAGCTTTGCTTATTTTCATAATGTACCGGTCGTTGATGTAAATATCAGGAGAATATTTTCCCGATTATTACATAAAGTTACGAATAATCACGACACAATCTCAGAAAAAGAATCATGGGAAATAGCAATGAAATTGCTGCCTGATAACCAAGGTCATATATGGCATCAAGCGTTGATGGACATCGGGTCTTTGTTTTGTACAGCACGATTACCTCGATGCCTTGAATGCCCGCTTTCATCGGATTGTCAATCCGCTTTTACAATTATTGAAAGTAAAAAAACAGCTAAGCCGGAACCCTTACACCGCTCTGTTCCTCATAGAATATGGCGCGGGAAAATAATCGAATTATTGCGGAAATCACCTAATCACAGTGAAGATGAAAAGACGATTCTTCATGCTCTTTTTCAGGAAAATCAGACTAACATTGACATTGATTTTTTGCACTTTATTCTACAAAAGTTAGAGTTAAACAACCTCATCGAACTAAACAAGTCACCTCACGCAATTATCGTTTCTTTGAAAGAATAAAAAAAACTCTATTTATGATATAGTTTTTTGAGAAATCATTATTCCGAGTTGCTCAATACGATAGCGTAATTTCGCTCGGCTAATCTCTAAGACTTTAGCGGCTTTTATTTGATTGCCATCTGTCAATTTCAGTGTTTGAATTATCAAATCCCTGATAACATTCGACATAGTGGCACCGGTCGGTGAAATTTCTAAATAATGGTGACCGGGCAATAAGTCTTTTGATGACCGCACGTCTTTTCCTTGTATTGCTTGGGGGCGTAAAAAAGACAATGAATCTTTCGATATGATATTTTCGGTTTCCAATAAACAGACTCTTTCAATTACATTACGTAATTCTCTTACATTACCCTTCCATAGATAATTGGTCAATGTGTCTGCGGCTTCGGGCGTAAATCCTGTAATTTTTTTTCCGAATTTCTCATTAAATTCTCGTACAAACGCTGTGGCGAGTAAAATAATATCTTCACGTCTTTCTCGCAAAGAAGGCAGATCTATCATTGCAACATTTAAGCGATAGAATAAATCCTCGCGGAATTTCCCTTGTTCAACTAATTCTTCCAAATTACGATTAGTAGCGGCAACAACCCTGACATCCACAGTTACTTCTTTCGTGCCGCCCAAACGATAAAACGTTCTTTCTTGTAAAACACGAAGCAATTTAACTTGCATTTCCATGCTTAGTTCGCCTACTTCATCTAAAAAAATTGTGCCGTGATTGGCTTGCTCAAAGCGCCCTTGTTTCACTTTTTCGGTTGCCCCTGTAAAGGCACCTCTTTCATAACCGAACAGCTCATTTTCTGCCAGTTCCCGTGGAATTGCACCACAATTTATAGAAATAAAAGGACCTTTACTTCTTGCAGAGTTCTGATGGATAAATCGTGCAATTAGTTCTTTACCCGTGCCTGATTCTCCCAAAATTAAAGAAGTGGTGTCGTCCGATGAAGCAACAATTTTTGCAATTTGTAAAGCACGAGAAATACCAGCCGACACTCCAAGAATTTGAGCCGAATGTTCACGATGCAATCTTTCTTCCAGAATAGTTACTTGCCTTTTTAAGTCATAATTTTCAAGACAGCGCTCAACGGCTACTTCTAACTGTTCTATATCCAATGGTTTAACAATAAAGTCTTCAGCCCCTAATTTCATTGCTCTTACCGCCATCTTAATATCGGAGAATGCGGTCATAATAATCACAGGCATGGTGTAGCCGTTAGCACGTAATTGCTCTAATATTTCCAAACCATTATAGTGCCCAAGGAATATGTCCAACAAAATAATATCCGGTTGGGTTGTATCGAGTAATTCTATACCGGCAGCAGGGTCAGTGTAGGTAAAAACACGTGAATAAGTTTCCGACAAAACAGATTTGACGGTTGCATTTACTAATGGGTCATCTTCGATGACGACAATCGTGTATTTTTTTAGTGCCATGTGTAAGAAAAAATAATTATGAAACTCGCAAAGGTAATTTAACGGAAAAACAAGTGCCTATACCAACTTCGCTTTCTACATTGATATTGCCACCATGTTGATGAATAATTTGTTGCGTTATCGGTAAACCAAGACCCGTGCCATCGGGTTTGCGTGTAAAAAAAGGATTAAATATTTGGTTCATATCCTCTTTTGTAATTCCAATGCCACTGTCCTTGATTGCCACGACCGCAAAATTTGATTCACCTGTTTTGTTGCCTTTTTCGACGAATGTTGATATTTCTATACTTCCCTTTGCTTTAATTGCATCCGAAGCATTAGCGAACAAGTTTATAAATACTTGTTGCATTTGTTTAGAATCAACCTCCACTAAAGGAATTGTATCATCCAGATGTAACTGAATATCAATAATTTTTCTATTTAAATTAGTCTGAACCATTTTTAAGGATGATCGAACCAATACATTGATATTTTCAGGCATCATTGCTGCAATCGAAGGACGCGAAAAATTTAACGTTGCTTCGACGATATTACCTAATCTTTCTACACCTTGCAAAGCTGTTTGTACATTGAACATTTCAGGTGCATGAACGGATATTTTTCTTTGCAGTACTTGCAAATTCATATTGATTGCCGCAAGAGGATTACGAATTTCATGCGCAACACCGGCAGTCAGTTTGCCAAGCAGGGCTAATTTATCTGCCTGCACCATTTTTTCAGAAAGTTCACGCTGTTCGGTCACATCGCGCGCAGACGCAATAATTACTTTCTGTCCGCCAAATTCAATAAATCCGGCATTGACCTCGACCATACGACTTTCACCCTCGGGAGCACTGAATGTAAGTTCACTCAACACACTCGGCGTGGAAGATTTCGATAGGGCATTAAAAACACGTCTAAATTGCGGTAAAGACTCCCCTACAAGCTCATGATGATTGATACCAACCATAATCGCAGCTTGCTCATTTGCGTCCAGAACGCTCCATGTGTCCGGTTGCACAATAAATACTGCATCCGAAGTATGATCAAAGAATGTCTTATACCAAGCCAATTGCTTGCGAAGATGCTCTATCTCATCCTTCAGTTTTTGCACAACCTTGTTATGTCCATCGTTTAAGGTGTCTTCCACAGCTTGAAGAGTGTATATGATAGTATGCTCAATCTTGGAAGCGAAAATACACAATTCTTTCAATAAATTGGTCAATATTCTACAATAGTCCGAAACTGTATTGAAAAAAAATCGCACTTTTCCAATGGTAAAAGCATGAGATGTATGGAAAAAATCCGAATATGTTGTAATTTCGTAACAATGTACAAAGACAAACATGAAACAAAATAAACCGATAGCGATAGGTGTTCTCACAAGAGAGATTTCCCGTCTTCTTGAAGAAGGTATTGGATACGTGCAAGTCATTGGTGAGATTTCTAATTACAAGCATCATAGTTCAGGGCATCGGTATTTTTCATTAAAAGATGACAATGCTCAAATTTCCGGCGTTATGTGGAAGACCCGTGCACTGTCTTTTGTACCACGTGACGGGATGAAGGTAATTGCCGGGGGCGTTATTACGATCTATCCACCACAGGGCAAGTATCAGTTAGATTGTACATTTATGCAACCAATGGGGTTAGGTGATTTGTATATGGCATTCGAGGAAATGAAGCAGCGACTTGAAAAAGAAGGGCTGTTCGATCCCATCCATAAAAAAAAGTTACTGGCGATTCCAACACGTGTTGGGATTATTACCTCTGCAACGGGAGCGGCATTGCAAGATATGCTGAGCACAATGAAAAGGCGCAATCCCATGTGTGAGGTATGTGTTCGCCCGACATTGGTCCAAGGTGATGGTGCGATTGAGGATATAGTTAATGCAATTACAATGCTTGACTCAGAAAATCTTGATTGCATTATTGTTGGAAGAGGTGGCGGAAGCATTGAAGATTTATGGGCATTCAATACGGAGTCTGTGGCAAGATCAATTTTCATGGCTCGAACACCGGTGATTTCGGCTGTCGGGCATGAAACAGATTTCACTATCGCAGATTTTGTAGCTGATATGCGTGCTGCAACTCCGACGGCAGCGGCGGAATTGGTCACTCCCATAACATTGCAGCAACTCATGGATTATGTTATAACATTGCAAAATCGGCTGCCCGAGCTTGCGTTTACAGCTATCAATGAACAAAGACGCACCATTGAACAGTTACTTCTTCGCAGTGGCTTTCGCAGAGTGAATGAGCAGCTAAAAGTGATGGAACAATCGCTTGATTCTCATGAGATTAGAATGTCTTTGGCAATCAAAAGATCTATTGCAGCTATGAAGATGTCTATTGATTCCAAAGGCAACCATTGCAAGTCATTGTATCCTTTATCTCCGCTCAAGAAAGGGTTTGCTCTCTTAGAAAAAGGTACGAAAACCTTGACTGCGGAGGATGAATTGTCAATCGGTGAAGAATTAACACTCATAAGACAACATACAAAACATACGATACTAATACAATCACAATAAACAGTGTAAACTATGTCAAAGAAAAAAGATATAAGTTTTGAAACTAAAATTGAGCGCTTAGACATTATTGTTCAAACACTCGACGAAGGAAATGTGCCATTAGATACTATGCTCGAACTCTATGAAGAGGGCATGAATTTAGCACAACAATGTCGCGAATATTTAGAAAAAGCTGAGCAAAAAATCGAAATAATTGAAAAAAAATCTAATTAAAGTCTTTTCTTCATTTTATATACTATTTACAGGTTTTATGAATACTTTTTTTTACCGCTGCGCGGTGGCATTACTCGGAATCGGTTGTTTTCCGTTTGTCGCCCAAATTGCTGTAAGTCAGCACATTGTTCCTTCGCCTCGGGCGCAAAGGATGGAACGCAACCAAGAACGCATTGTTATTAAATCAACAGAGGTATTATCAGCGAATGCAAAAGAATACAAACATGGCGATCCAACTGCGGATGAACAATTATCGCTAGAATATATGAATCGTGCGCGAGCTAATCCTACTGCCGAAGGTATTCGACTAATGGACACTGATGATAAAGATGCTCAATTTGCATACACATATTTTAATATCAACAAAAAAGCGACAAAAGCAGCATTTACCGAATATCCTGTGCAACCGCCTTTGGCATTTAATGAAAAATTAATTGATGCTGCGCGGAAACATTCTCTTGACATGAAAGTGAAAAATTTTCAGGGACATGATGGTTCTGATGGTTCGGATATGAGCGGTCGTGTAAATAAAGCCGGCTACATTGGATGGAGTCGCTTAGGCGAAAATGTTGCTGCTTATTCAAAAAGCGTATGGCACGGACACTGCGGATTAAATGTTGATTGGGGCGAACAAAATCAAATTGAGCTTGGTCACCGTAAAAATATTATGAATTTCCAAGGTGGTGTGTTTACCGAAGTTGGGGTCGGTATCGAATATCGCCCGGGTGCCAATAATAATCAAACAGGTCCATTTATTATTACACAAGATTTTGGGCACAAAGGCGAATATTTTGTGACGGGCGTTGTCTATAAAGACAATAATAACAATAATTTTTATGATGTCGGAGAAGGTATAAAAGGAGTAACCTTAACTCCAAGCAAAGGAGATTTCTTCGCAATTTCTTCCACGTCCGGTGGTTATGCAATTCCTGTGAAAGGTCTAACAGGTTCACTCTCTGTGACCGCCACAGGTGGACCTTTTACTACTCCCACAACATTACAAATTTCATTAAGTGGAAATCAAAATGTAAAATTGGACTTCACTCCGAATTTACCGGGTGTCATAGCACTCATTGCTCCTCCGGATATGGAATATCTATCACAGAAAGTTGTTAATTTCGAATGGGGTAAATCTTCTAAACCGGCAACTAATTATGGTTTTGAATTAGCTTCGGATGAAGAATTCAAGGCAATAATAACAAAAGATGAAACCTTGAAGGATACAAAAATTACTATCCCTGATTTAAAAAACAACACTACATATTACTGGCGAGTGAGAGCAAAAACAACTGCCGGATGGGGCGATTATTCACTTCCCTATTCTTTTACTGTTGCCATAGCAGCACCCGAAGTTTCCTTGGTATATCCGGCGGATAAATCGGTGATTAAAGAAAACTCTGTTGCCTTGCGTTGGAAAAAAACCAATCCATTGGCTGAACGCTATAAAGTTCAACTATGTACCGACAGATTTTTCTTTGACAATATTCTCGAAGATTCGACGCTCAAGGATACAACAAAAACATTTTCGGATTTAGAATGGGATACCGATTTATATTGGCGCGTTGCGGCTTTTGCCGATGGCGTATGGGGTAATTATTCTGATATTTATGGCTTTTCTGTGCAACAACCGGCAAAACCATCTGCTCCGACATTAGTTGAACCTGCAGATAATCTAAAATTATCCAAAAATGAAATTGATTTTATATGGACAACGGAATCGCCGGATGTTCCGGTTCTACGTCATTGGTTGGAAATAAGTAATCAACAAAATTTTTCAACCTATGTCTATAAGGATACTGCCATAACGGAAGCTAAAGTTACAGTAAAAGATTTAGAGTATGGAAAAACATTTTTCTGGCGCACAAAATCTAAAAATACATCAGGTTGGGGAGAATTTAGTGAAATGCGTGGTTTTACAATTTTCCCCCTCAGTGTGAATGAAGAAAATGCTATTATTCAGACAGGATTACGCTTGTCACCGAATCCTTCTTCACAAAGAACTTCCGTGAATTTTTCATTAAAACAACCCGCATCTGTTATTATTGAACTTATTAATATTGAAGGTATCTCGGTACAAAAAATGATTCTTGAAAATATACCAGCCATGAATCATACGGTCAATTTTGATACATCTTCACTGATAGCAGGAATGTACACAATAAGGGTGCAAGCAGGCGGTGCGACAATTCTTTCGCAATTAAGTATTGTCAAATAGATACGATATTTACAAGTTCAAACATGTGTAGTCCCCCATTTGTTTCTTTGACAGATGGGGGATTTTTGTATTCTAAACTGCCTCAAACGAATATGATCAAACACTTCAATGGAAAGAATTTGACCATAGTTTAGCATTCTTACCGAAGTTTTTCTCTCGTAGATTTTTTTTAGGAATGAAAGCATCGTATTTTTGAATAAAGATGTGTGAATAGGCATGGTGTGGTTATAAAAAGTTACTTAGGAGCGAGATTGAGCTAAGTGTATTGATATAAGTGTGTTTCATTTTCATAGTTATGTGTGGGGCAGTATGAAAAAAATTAAGAGTATCAGTTTGCGCTGGAAGATTGCGATACCCATCATTGTTTTAGTGATAATCGGCAGTGTTATTAAATATTATGCTGCTGTTTCGGCGCTTAAAGATCAAGGCTATGCCGACTTAATTGTTCAAGCACGCGGGCTGTTATTAGAAGCCGAGGCTGCACGTGAGTATGCCGCCGAACAAAAACGATATGGCGTTTTCAGAAATGATTTAAACGATGTAGAATCCATTCTACGCACTGTACCCGTCTTTTCAGCAATAAAAGTTGCTTCAACGAAAGCAAAAGACCTTGGCTTACAGTTCAAAGTACCCAAATTTTCTCCACGTAACCCAGACAATACTCCGGATGCTATAGAATCGGAAGTATTAAAAATGCTTGAAAAAGGAGAAAAACAAGAACATTATATTATTGATGAAGAAAAGCAACAAATCCGCTATTTCAGACCGGTTGTGCTAACCCAAGAATGTATGGATTGTCATGGTAATCCTTCAAAATCAAATGAGTTATGGGGAAACGACGCAGGATTGGATCCTACCGGAACAAAAATGGAGAATTGGAAAACCGGTGAAGTTCATGGAGCATTTGAACTGATGCTCTCTACAAAAAATGTTCAAGCCCAAGCATCCTCTGCCGGGAAAAATGTTGCTATGGTAGGCGGCGGCGCTGTTTTGTTTATCGTTATGTTTTCTATCTACATTACCGGTTGGGTAAAGCAAAGACTCGACAGTATAAGCTATGTCACAGGTGCATTCAAAGAAGGAGATAACATCATACTTATTGACACAAAATCTTTTAGAGATGAAATAGGTCTCTTGGGCGAAGACATTAATATGATGATGACAGGCATACGAAAATCGGCATATATAACAGAATCACAGCGTATGTACTTTTCCACGTCTGTTTCTCGGTTACAATCGTCAATGGAATCTCTTGCTTCCGGCAATTTGACGGTACACATTGAAAAGATGGACAAACATAATTATTCAGATATTGAGGCACAGGCAATCGGCGACAACTCATTTCTTCTGGTTTCATCATTGATAAATGGTTTTAATGATACAGCAAATCAACAACATAGCATAATAACAAATATCAAGAATATCGCTTTAACTGCCACACAGGCAGCACGGCATATTGGTGTAGAAACAGAACAACTCGCTACTGCTACGGCGGAACTGTCAGCCCAAACACATGATGTAAGTTCAGCAGCATAACAAATGAGTGCAACCGTTCATACTTTAGAGCAGAATGTAGCAGATATTCATACCCTTTCCAATCGCAACAATACAAGAGCATCTGAAGGTCAATCCGGAGTTGAACAGGTAAAAGATACAATTCATGAATTGGACATTGTCATGCAAAAGACTTCCGAAACAGTGGATCAATTAGGGAAGTCGGTTAATGAGATTAGCGTCATTAGCAGCACTATAAATGATATTGCCGATCAGACGAATTTACTTGCTTTAAATGC
>JAFLBY010000092.1 GCA_017302855.1 Candidatus Kapaibacterium sp. | reverse complement strand
TAAAATCAAAAATCAGTGATACTTTTTATAGAACAGGCACAACCATGATTGAATCGCTTTGGGTTGTTCGAACAGCAAGACGAACACTACCAAATGATAATTCTATTGGTCCATTGAAAGGAGCTTTTCGCACTAATGTAAATTCTGTGCCGCGGGTTAGTCCCATTTCCTGTAAACGTTCTGTAAATTCATTGTTTGAGGAAAATGATGCAATTGCTGCTCTTGTTCCAACAGCTAATGTAGTTAAAGGTATCATCTGCTTTTTTTTTATCTTTATTTATACCAAATCTAAACAAAATTTATGAGTTATCCAAGAAGCAAGAAAAAGTAGATGAAGTCGTTGGATACAAAAAACCCCTATAACTATTTCATAATTATAGGGGTAGTAACATTGAACAGTCTAAGTTTTTATTCTTCTGTACTATCCATTGGAGGAATTTGAGCGGCTAAGACTTGGGAAACATCTACAGGGATGTCCATAGTCATTTCTTCAGGATAAGAAATTTCCAAATCTTCAACTTTCAATTCGCTGATATTACTTGCATATTTCTCAGCATTTGGAACTGGATGGGCAGCATTGTACGCTGCAATAGCCACCTCATCTTTATCACGGAAGTACTCAACTACCGAAAGAACGATTTTTTTGGTTTCTTTATCAAATTCAACAACTTTCAATGGAATTGTATCTCCGGGTTTGAAGTAGTCAACGATATTGCGTACCGGCGCAAAAGAGAGTTGCGACACAGGTACAAAACCATCAACACCTTCCGGCAATTCGACAATCACACCTTTTTCGATGATGCGTTCGATTTTACCTTCAGTTGAAGCACCGGCAGAGAAACGGCTCTCGAAATAATCCCAAGGATTGTCAGAAATTTGTTTATGTCCAAGAGCAATACGTCTATTATCTGCATCAATACCAAGTACGATAACATCTAATTCATCACCCTTCTTCACAAATTCGCCGGGATGACGGATTTTCTTTGTCCATGACAGGTCGCTGATATGTACTAAGCCATCAACACCCGGTTCAAGTTCAACAAAAAGCCCGAAATTGGTTAGGTTACGAACAACACCTTTGTGCTGCGAACCGATTGGGTATTTTGCCATTAAATCAGCCCATGGATCCGGATCAAGTTGCTTCATACCCAGAGCAAGTTTTTTCTCATCTTTATCAATATTTAAGATGATTGCTTCAACTGTTTGACCCATTGAAACGGCTTGTGAAGGATGTTTGATATGTTGTGTCCACGACATTTCACTGATATGGATAAGACCTTCAATGCCTTTTTCAATTTCAATAAATGCGCCGTAATCAGTTAAGCTGACAACTTTACCTTGTACTTTTGTACCTTGGGTATATTTTTCACCGATAGCATCCCATGGATGTGATGTCAATTGTTTCATTCCTAAGGAGATACGACGTTTTTCGGCATCATAATCTAATACGACAACTTTCACAGTTTCATCAAGAGAAACAATTTCCGAAGGATGTGTTACACGACCCCAAGAGAGATCTGTAATGTGAACGAGACCATCTACTCCACCGAGGTCAACAAAGACACCAAAGTCTGAAATTGCTTTCACGGTACCTTCAAGTACCAAACCTTTTTCAAGTTTATCGAGAATAGCTTTTCTTTGGTCAGCAAGATGTTCTTCAAGTAGAATTTTGTGGCTGACAACAACATTCTCATTCGGATGATTGATTTTAACAACACGAACGTCTAATGTTTTTCCAACCCAAGCATCAAAATCACGCACGGGACGTACATCAATTTGGGAACCGGGTAAAAATGCTTCGATACCGAGTAAATCAACAACCATACCTCCCTTGATGCGGCGCAAAATACGCACAGGAACAATTTGTTGTGTTTCATGTAATTTAAGGATATCGTCCCAAGTTTTCATGAAATCTGCGCGACGGCGCGACAGAATCAATTTACCGCTACTGTCTTCGATACTCTCAATAAACACATCAACGACATCGCCAAGATTGAGTAATTCAGCACCAATAAATTCATTGCGTGCTACTACGCCATACGATTTGAAGCCAATATCAATGAAAATACTGTCTTTTGTAATTTGCGCAACTGTGCCTTTTGCCAGCTCTTCAGTTTTAATTGAAGCGACTTTTTTATTCAACAATTCGTCAAAAGAAGAATCATCCATCATCGGAACATTGAAATCACTATCAAAAAGTGCTTCCAAATTAAGATGTGAACGAGTTGCTTTTTGCGGGGAGGCAACAGAAGCCATTTGGTCATTGCCTGCATTTTCTTGAATTTCAGACATGTAGTCTATCCTTACATTTAGTCTGCGGTTATACGAAAGCCACTCATTCGTTCTTCCGCAGAAGGGGTTTGTGAAACATACTATATGTGGCTGTATGTAAAAAAGATTACAAAAATACGTGTTCTCTTTGAAATACAGCCATTTTTCGCAATTCTAAAGCTAATCAAGCGGAACAATATCATTTATTCGGGTAAAAAAAAAGCTCTCGGAATTATCCGAAAGCTTACAACAATGAGCAATCAACGAAATCTAATGATGATGTGCTTGCATTTCTAACCAACGTTCTGCATCAATTGCAGCCATGCATCCTGAACCGGCAGCGGTAATGGCTTGGCGATACACACTGTCTTGAGCGTCGCCACAAACAAATATCCCGGGAATATTCGAGTAAGTAGATTTTCCTCTCGTTATAATGTATCCGGTCGAATCCATATCGAGTATGTCTTTGAATAATTTTGTGTTAGGCTCATGTCCAATGGCAATAAAACATCCATCCGCAGGGACGACCGTGTACTCAGAAGTGATTGTGTTGTGCAGGCGAAGTGAAGTCAGTTTACGCATACCACTCGGTAACTCTTCACCAAGAAATTCTTCAATCACAGTATTCGTCAAAAACTCAATTTTAGGGTTGTTTTGTGCTCTTTCTATCATAATTTTTGAGGCACGGAATTCATCACGACGATGTACTAATGTAACTTTGCTCGCAAATCGTGTAAGATAATTTGCTTCTTCCATTGCTGTGTCGCCACCACCTATAACATACACATGTTGATTTCTGAAGAAAAAGCCATCGCATGTTGCGCAAGCCGAAACACCATAACCCATATAAGTACTTTCACCTTTTGTGCCCAATAATTTTGCGCTAGCACCTGTCGCTACAATGAGAGCATCAGCCGTGAACTCATTACCACGATCAGTTTTTACTCTAAAGGGTCTTTCATCAGCATTTACCTCAATAATGGTTTCATAAACAGATTCTGCCCCAAAACGATGACTTTGTTTACGTAAAACCTCCATCAACTCGGGACCCATAATACCATGTTCAAATCCCGGGTAGTTTTCTACTTCTGTTGTGATAGTCAATTGCCCGCCGGGCTGAGATCCTTCAAAAACAGCTACTTGCAAATGTGCGCGTGATGCGTATAATGCAGCAGTAAATCCGGCAGGGCCTGACCCGATAATGATAATTTGTTTGTGTGTTGCCATAATTTTATTTAAATGTATGAAAAAATGTTACGTTTGTTTATACTAATCGGGAACGTGTTCTGATAAACCACTCCATTGAGAAACACAGCAGCGCCAGCCCCAATAAAATGAGCGCATTCCAAATAGGAATTTCATCGGAATGTTGAACAGTATTCGTCATAAATTGCGGATGTTTTTTTATGTCCGTTTCCATTGCATCCGATTCACCGGAAAGATAGAATTTACCACCGGTTCTCTTTGCTAAATCCGTCAATAATTGCTTATTCATCGTCAGTGAATGATACTCGGCCGGATTCTCTCCGATGGAAAAGCGACCTTCATCAGACCCATACAGTTCATTCGACACATAAGCGGAACCGGTAAAACTATAATCTCCAACCGGTAATGGCTCAGTTGTTGCAGCATATTGTCCATTGCCTATGGATTGTAAGATAGCCTTCTTTATACCATTGGAAACTTTTATATTGACTTCTACATAAGCTTTGTCCATGGGTGATAGAGCCGGGTCATATACTTGACCTATGAACTCAATGCGTTCACCTGTTGAGAACTGTCGTTTCATTGCTCGTATGGTAACTCTTTTTTTATCATTGTCAATAGTTAACCATTGCATTGAATTTGTGACAAACGTATTTAATACATCAATGACATCTGTTTTGCCTTTCGAAATATCTGCTGCTTGTCCAAGCAATTTCCAACGATACAATCCATAACCCAAAATAGCCAGTACTTTTGAATTTTGTGTGTTTTTCGTAAGGATTAATGGTTCACTCAAAGGAACCCCGTTCATCATTGCTGTTGCAAGAATTTGCGCATCCGGTTTTGCTTTTACGAATGTTTCCGTTTTGTAGATAGGAGGCAACTGAGTCCATATATCGGTTTGATAATCTGTTTCTGGTATTTGAAATATGCTTGATGCAGTGGCTGATGGTTTAATGTCAGCTGTGACTAAAAATTCCTGCTGACGTGAGGATAACACTGAAAACGGGAGATATTGCTCTATAGATTTCAATCGGTTATAATCTGTTGTTAAACCTGCGATAAAGAGCAATGGTTTGCCTTTTTCGAGTTCTTTTGCAATAAGTGAAAGTATCTGTGGTGATGTTGTAGTGTGCGGAAAACCAATAAAGATTATTGTTTGTGCATTTGCAAGAGAAGTTGCATCGGGCTGCTTATCATAAAATTGAGCGCCTTGTTTTTGTATAAATAGTTTGATCTCTGAACCTTGTTCCTCTTCTAATATCCGCCGTATAAATGACACATCGGAACTTGGGGCTCCGGCAAAAATGACAGTTTTTCTTTTAAAATCTATGATCGAAATAAATTCAGACGAAGTATTATTTTTTTGAGTTAACTCATCGTCTTGCGATTGAACAGAGACAGTGAGTTTTCTCGTTCCTTTTTCGGTTGGTTGATAACTAAATTGCAAAGAATAATTTTTTTGTGATTGTGATAGGCGTAATGTCTGGCGGTTTATCTCCTTGTTATTATCGAAAAGTACGACATCAACAAGCTTGTCATAACCCGTGGATTTTATGGAAACAGCAACAGGAACTGACTTGCCAACATAACCGTAATCATTGGTAACGATTGGTTGTACCGCTATGTCCTTTGGTTCGATTGTGTCGCCAACTCCCACGATATAAAGGGGCAGACCCATTTGTTCAGCGTCATAGAGTGGGTTGTTACCGGTAGTAAAATTTCCGTCGGTAACCATGACTAATGCACGAATATTTTCTTCACGCGAACGTGCATTAGCCCATCGCAAAGCCTGAGAAATATCTGTTGCGTCTCCTTTGAATTGCAATGATTGCGGTGACGTTGTAATAAACGTCTTCTCAGCGAACGATGCAAAGAAATGTTCAATATTGCGAAACGTTGAAAATGACTCTAAGAAGTTACGTACTTCATCGTTGCGTTTCAGATTTCCACTTTCTATTGTCATAGAGCGAGAATCGTCAATCAAAACAATCGCCTTTGGTGCTTCATTCTTTGAACTGATGAGGGTGAGAATTGGTTCAAACATTGCAAATAGTATAAGCCAAAGTCCGAGAGTTCGTAGCAAAATGAGTATGTTCTTTTTGCTTGGCAGAATGGGTGGAATTGTGTGTCTATAAAAGAATAGAGCCGCTATAAGTGCCAAAGTTAAGAGTAAGCCGAGTAAGAACCATGAGCCAGTGAGCCCAAGCGCGTATGAATTCATGTATGTAAGTATTGAGATTCGTTAATACTGGATAACACCAAAAATGGTATCACAAAATTATGGATTCTTCTATGGTCAATGAACGATTCTTGTAGATTATAGTCTAAAACAATATCAAAAAGTTGTCTTTATTTTGAACATATTTGCTGTTATGTGCCCGTTTTCTTTATCATGAACCTACAAATTGACGAAACTGTAGAGCAACAAATGAACACAATAATCGCGAAGAAGTAACCTTGATGCATAGTCTAACCAGAATGGTAAACACACAAACAAGATGTTGTTGATCGAAAATTGATTCGTTTAACATTGAACAATTCTGATGCTGTTTAGGTTGGGAACGTTAAAATTTGTTACCGAAAGGGCAGACAGAAAAGTTGGCATAAAATTCTATATTGTGTCTTCAAGAAAATAAATTAGTTATGATATGTCATAGTGGCACGAAGAAAAAAACTTGAGTTTGTTTGAAACCAAACTTAACTTGAATGTGTCACTATCAACAATAACAACATCACAAACATTAAGGATTACGCTTATCGTATTACTGCTTCCTGTTTTTTTCATATTCCATTATTATCCCTTGTCGGGGTTACGGCAGTGATAAAAAGCGTTTGAGGGGAAACCTTAACGTAATCACAAGTTAGGAGTCTTTATGGATTTAGCATTGCAAATCGAACATCTGTTTCGTACAGATCGCAAGAAGTTTCTCGGATTTATTCGCCAACGTGTGCGCACCCAAGAAGAAGCTGAAGATATTTTGCAAGATGTCTTTGCTAATGTTCTTGCCGCTTCAACATCAGTTCAAAGACCAATAGAGAACATTGCATCATGGGTCTTTACCGCTGTAAGAAATCGAATTATTGACTCTTACAGAAAAAAAAGAGCAGAGACGTTCTCTGACATGCAAACTCCGGGACAAGTTGAGGACGGATACGATTCTTTCGAGAATTTTATCGGAGATTTGACAAATAGTCCCGAAACTGAACTTACTCGTAAAACTATATGGGAAGCAGTTTTAGCAGGTTTGGCAGAATTACCGGCCGAACAGCGTGAAGTGTTCGTTAAAAATGAGTTTGAGGGTGTTTCCTTCCGCGAAATGTCTGAAGAAAATGGAGTAAATATCAATACTCTACTTGCACGTAAGAGATATGCTGTTCTGCACTTACGAAAAAAACTAAAAGATCTTTATTTGACCATCAATGAAAATTACGACGAATCTACTATTGCAGCGTAATGCGGTAGTTTGTTCTCAAACATCGAAAAGCCTAATGATATTCATTAGGCTTTTTTTTGATTACCCACAAATGTCATTATGGCATAGATGTATGACATGTTGTGACTGTCCCCGACTTTACTCACAGTATGTTAGTCTGTCAAGAATGTTTCACAGTGGTACAGATGTACCAAATTCATACAATGCTACTCTTTTTTATGCTGAAATGAAAATAATGTTTTTCCGTCAAAAAGCTATGTGAAAGTATTGAAAGTTCGAAATGCAACAACATAGGGTCCCGTTACTATTCTCGTCGATTTGTACAGTTTTTTGTTTGCTACTTATTGTGGGCGCAATGTCATGCGGAAGTAGTAAAAGAATGCCGAGTGGTTTTGATTTACAAGAGCAAATGAAAGATGGCACAGAACGACAAAAGTTGTTGTTATCTGGTACGAAGCATATTGATTCTGCTGAAACAGACAAAGTTATTTTTGACATATATAAATTTGAAACAGATGCTTACCCTGAAGAAATCAGAATATTTGCTAGAATTTATGATACAACCGGCAACTTTATTACGCACCTTGCCCCACCTTATGCACCGGATTTCAAGTATTTTTCTGCAATCACGGAAAAAATAGGGAAACGAACTGAAAATATTTCCTCCTATACAGTGCGTGAGTTCGGAGATAAAGATTCGATTCCATATTCAATCATGCTAACCACAGATTATAGTGGTTCGATGAAAGGGGTACTTGATGCCTTAAAAAAAGGCACAGAGTTGTTTGTATCGTTGAAGCAACCGCAGGATAGAATTGGTATTGCAACATTTAGCAGAGACTTTACTCTTAAAGTGCCAATGTGGAAAGATAAAGATGTCATTGTAAATAAATATCTGTCAACAGCTGATATTGGTTTCGGTTACTATTCTGCAATGTACGATGCAACGATGTCTTCCATAAATGTATTGAAAGAGGAACCGCAAGAGATACCCAGAATGCTTGTGTTATTGACAGACGGAGATGATAATGCATCAAAGTTTAGAGTAAAGCAAGTACTCGATTCAGCAATCAAACATAAAGTACGAATTTTTACCATTGGTTTCGGGTATTCAAAAGATGAAACACTAACGGCATTAGCCGAAGCTACCGGCGGAAAATCATATAAAGCATATTCAAAACAAGAGTTAATCAAAGTATTTCTTGATATTTACCGTAGCTTACGAAACTATTATTATATATCGTATCGCCCGCCGGAGTATTATGGGTTGCATCATGTAGCAATAAATCTTGATTTGCCGCGAAGGACATCTTCTCTCATAGCTCGTGGCATATATGATGCCTCGCAATTTGGCAAACTTGCTGATACCGGAGATGCAATCACTGCAAAAGTGTTTTTCGATTTTGCACAAGCAAATTTGCGACCCGAGTCTAATCGTACTATTGAAGAACTAGTAGAATATATGGAGCGCTTTCCAAAGCTTCGTATAGAAATACAAGGACATACTGATAATGTTGGAGCTGAGGATTTTAATCAACGACTTTCGGAAAATCGCGCTAAAGCTGTGCTGCAAGCACTATTGGATCAAGGGATTGAATCAAAAAGACTAAGGTCGCGTGGATTCGGTATGTCTCAACCTGTCTCGACAAATAGCACTGAAGAAGGTCGTCAGAAAAATCGGCGTACTCAGTTTATGATATGGGCTAAGTAGGTTTGAAAGATTTTGCTTGAGCAAACCGTCATAATTTGCAAGTAAACCGCTCGAATTATCGTATTTTTGTTTTTTATCTCAAACTTTATTCTGATTCATACTATGCGCTTCTCTGTAACTCTTGGCGACTTGCAAAAAGTGATTGCACGTGTTATTCCGGCATTACCACCCAAATCTACTTTGCCGGTTCTTGAACATATCCATTGTAATGCTGCAAATGGCATTTTAACAATGCTTACAACTGATCAAGAATTGACAATTTCATCCTCAATATCTGCATTTATCGGCGCAGAGGGGGAAGTATTGATACCTGCCCGTCGTCTCAATGAGATTGTAAAAGCATTAGGGCAAGAAGGAACCGTCGAAATTGCGGTATCAGCTAATTTGGATGTGACACTGACAACGAGCTTCGGCAAGTATAATATGAAAGGAATGAGTGCTGATGAGTTTCCTACCATGCCTCAATTTCCTGAAGGTACGCGAGCAACGTTCACTCAGGCGAATATTTCGAGAATAGCAGAAAAGACTGTTTTTGCTGTCTCGAAAGAAGAGTACAGACCTGCTATGACGGGGGTATTACTTCAATTTAGGGGCGATCATGTTACAGCTGCATCTACGGACAGTTTTCGTTTATCGCGTGTTATTGTGAATGCGGGCGAAACGGAGTTCCCTGAAAATTTAGATGTTATCATTCCGGCTCGGTCCATTGAATTGTTGCGTAAAGTGGATAGTGATGTCACTGTTTCTGTCACCAAAACTCATGCAGAGTTTGTAATGGCAAATACAACCATAGTCACTCGTGTTATTGATGAACGGTTTCCTCCGTATGAGAACGTCATACCAAAGGATAATGATAAAGAGTTAACGCTTAATGTCAAGGAACTCATTGCTGCACTTAAACGCGTTGCCATTTTTACAAATAATAAATCCTATCAAATTAAAATGACAGTTGCTTCTGATGGTGTGATAATTGCAGGGGCTGATGACGATTCGGGTGCTAATGCTCAAGAACAATTACCATGTGATTATTCGGGACCATCTTTTGATATTGGTTTTAATTATCATTATGTGCTTGATGGCTTACAACATCTTGATTCCGGCTCTGATAATAATGAATGCCTATTTACTTTCTCATCACCAACACGTGCAGTATTGTTAAAACCAAATCGTGAAGATGAATCGTTGCTTATGTTGATTATGCCGACGCGTCTTTAATTGTAGCGGTTTTTTGTTTGATATATGTACATAGTGAAAGATGTTTAGAAAAATCTTCCAAGGCAGTTTTGTACTGCCTTTTTTATTTACAACTCAATATTCTTCGAAAAGATAAAAACTCAAGACTTTTTTTCTTCGATGATTTTTTTAATAGAAACTATACATATACCATAAATTATGTGATTTGGAGTCCTCAGTGTTATAACTCCAAATACATCAAAAAAATCAACAATGAAAGCTGTACAATCACTATATCTTGATAAGAATTTACAATTTTAAAAATTATTCAAATGAATTTCTATGGAATCTAATCTCTCAGAACGTGAAAAAGCTGTCATGTACGGAATTTATAAGCGCTTACCGGTAATCGTAGAACGTGCAGAAGGGTGCCGCATATACTCAACGGATGGCGAGAATTATCTTGATTTCTTGAGTGGTATAGCGGTTAATGCATTGGGCTATGCAAATCCTAAAGTACTTCATGCGATAGAATATCAAATTCGGCGATATATGCATCTGTCAAATTATTTTTATCAAGAACCACAAATAGCACTCGCTGAAAAATTAACAGAACTTACAACGCTGTCGAAAGTATATTTTAGCAATTCCGGTGCTGAAAGTTTTGAAGGCGCATTGAAGTTAGCTGCAAAATGGGGAAGTACTCGCGGCAAAAAAAACATGTATGCATTTAGTGGTGGTTTTCATGGTCGAACCTATGGTTCATTATCAATGATGGATAAACCGCTTTATAAAGAAGGAATGGGACCTTTTCTTGATAATAAATTTGTATTGCCATTTAATGATATTGACGCATTACGAGCAGCTATTGATGAAAATACTTGTGCAATCGCTTTAGAGTGCGTGCAAGGAGAAGGCGGTATCTCAATGGCATCACAAGAATTTGTTAATGAGTTAATTGCACTTCGACACAGGTTCGATTTTCTCATTATTGCGGATGAAATACAAGGCGGCATTGGCAGAACGGGTAAGTTTATGTCATATATGCACTATAATAATTTTACACCGGATATTGTTACGTTAGCGAAAGGCATCGGTGGAGGATTACCTCTGGGGGCAATTCTTTTTCATGAGCGTGTTACAGATGTTTGGGTACGCGGTAACCATGGTACAACATTTGGAGGAAATGCTGTTTCATGTGCTGCCGGCCTTGTTGTGCTCCAAGAAGTAGAAGAGTGGGCACAAGACAATGCTGCGACAATTGGTGATTATCTTCAATTGCGATTGATTGAGCTTGCAGGTAGTTTTCCGGCTGATATTGTTGAAATACGCGGCAGAGGACTTATGGCAGGAATCGTTTTGTCGTATGATGCTCAAGAAATAGTTGATGCGCTTTTGCAAGAGAAAGTGATATGCAATGTAACAGCCGGTTCAGTTGTCAGGTTATTGCCGCCTTTGATTATCGGCGTATCGGAAGTAGATGAGTTTATACATGCATTAACGAAGGTGCTAAGGAATCGTGCGACCGATCAACAAACACAGTCTTAATATTCTCCAAACTAAGAACGACGATTTTTTCCGTCGCGTACATGAGGTAGTTTTACTCATACCTTACGGTAAGGTAACGACCTACGGTCATATTGCTACAATATTGGGTGCTCGTTCTTCTGCCCGAATTGTTGGCTATGCATTAAATGCTGTTACTTTAGAAGAAAGAAAAAACATACCTTGTCATCGTGTCGTAAACAGAAATGGTGAATTGACGGGAAAAATGCACTTCGAATCACCGATTGCAATGCGGCGTGCTTTGGAAAATGAGGGGGTTGAATTTAAGGGAGAATGTGTGAATATGGCTAAGCACTTATGGATTCCCGAGGAGGTACTTTAGCATTTACACGAGTTTCTTCGGTGCTATGTATCGCTATTAACAATAAAATTCAGATTTTTGTAATTACAAAGATTTTGTTTGAGCAATAAGCTCTTTTTATTATCATTTATGGAGATTCCATGAAACGTTTTTTGCAAGCTGCATTTGTTTGCGCAGCACTCTCGTTTGCAGTCATTGGTTGCGAGAAGAAAGAAGAACCTAAAGTAGAACCGGCACCGGTTCCGGAAGCACCGGCACCTGAGCCACTTGCTCCAATGCCGACAGTGGACAGCACGGCAATCAAAGATTCAATCGCTAAAGCCGATGCGGCAAAAAAAGAAGCAGAAGCCAAAGCCGCAGCAGAGAAAAAAGGTACGAAAAAAGCTGCTAAAGCCGGTACAGAGGTAAAGAAAGGTACAGATGGATCTGCACAAAAGTTACCAAATAGAGACGAGGAAAAACCAAAAGTTGAGGAAAAACCGGCTGTTCAGAAAGAAACAACAATTAAGTCTGAGGCCAAAAGAAAATCCCGAGACGAATAAAAGTCTTGTAAACAAAAAAGGCGGTATTACCGCCTTTTTTGTTTAGGTTAGTCTATAGCTCAGTATTTGAATACTATCTGTTTCCACTTCCTGGTTTAATTCCCGCATATGGTAAATTTATAAATTTTTGGTATGAAACTTCTACCTCAACATAAGCATTTGATCCCGTACCTTGAACTAAAGAAGTACCATTAGATTTTACTAAAACTTTTGCAAAATAATAATCAGTTTTATCTAAATCTGGTCTGTATCTCACCAAAAAAACAATACCTTTTGTTTTATCCGCAACATTATCTAAGTTGATTAATCTTTCAGCATAACGAGTATCTGTTGCAAGTACTGAAAGGTCTTGTGATTCATACACATCGTCCAATGTCGAAACTCCCTCATATACACGTCCGATAGTCGTATCTGTACCAACAACTTTTCTTGGTAAAGAAACGATACGAGCAATTTGGGATGGAGCGCTTTTGAATACATATTCATCGCTACTATTTTTTTCAACATAACGACTGACTCCGGGAGAACCAATAAAAAATCCACCTTCATCATCAAAACAAATATCCCATAATGCACCTTCTGCAACTTTTTTAACAGATGGGTTATCTGTACCGAAGATATTTAAACCGCTACCTTCTGTCGTGTTTTTTCCGGAGTAGAGTTTAAATGATGTAGTTGTGCGTCTTGCCGGAGCCCAAGTAATTTTAACTGCTGTACTCATTTCAGTACCCGAAACTGCCATTACTTCAAAGCTGTAGGCTTTACCTTCTGTTAATCCTGTTGCAGTGTAAGTAGTTGCTGTTTTTGCTACAGCTTTGTCTTCTTTAACTAAAGTAGTGCCATCCATAATTTTCACATGATAGCTGTCAAATGTACCTGATGGCGCAGTCCATTTAATTTTTACCGACGTAGCTGACGCTGATTGAGCCATAATGGCTGTTGGTGCATTCGGTTTTGTACCTGTTATGACATCAGTTGTATTTTCATTACAACCACCGATGAAGAGAGCACCTGCTAAGGCAAATGCAAGGAAAAATGTTGATTTAAACATTGAAAAATCCTAAAAATGTGAAGAAAATTTATAGTATTGAACACAAATATACCGAGATATTTTATGCTGTCATATCATTGAACACACATTATGGTTGAATCGTTGTACGTAAAGAAGAAGCAACAATGATTTTTCTGTGGGTAAGATAACGTGGCTTTGTTGCAATAACCTCAATATAATATGGAGTTGAGAGTGTGGGTGTAATATAGCCCGTTGAATCATTTAGTATTGAATTATAATCAACACTTGCCACAATATCATTGACCTGCAAACGCGATAAATTTTTCACGCCGCCTCGAACAACTGCCGATACTATAAGTGGCATAATCTTATGGTCATTTCTCTTTTCTGTTGCATTTCGTATTACTATTGGAATGTTGTCAATTTCAATTTCGACAATTTCATCCACTGTACCGGTCAATTGTATCTCCTTCGTAAGACATTCAATGAGTGGTTTGAGCGAGTCGCTGCTCCGCGCAACGAGGGAGAAATT
>JAFLBY010000091.1 GCA_017302855.1 Candidatus Kapaibacterium sp. | reverse complement strand
CCTTGATAGCGTGCGACGATATCGGCTTTTTCACTTAATAAATCAACGATTTTTCCTTTACCTTCATCGCCCCATTGTGCGCCAACGATTATTTTCACACTCATAATTTTATCCCGATACAATTGACAGTCCATAAAAAAGCCCCGATTTACAGTAAACCGGAGCTAACTTTTTGAAGTAGAAGATTTTTGATCTTAGTAATACTTTTGTTATTAACTCCGTTGCAATGCATCTGCAATAGTCGGCATTATCGTAAATATTGAAGTTAATTGTGTCATTTCTAATAATTTATTGACGCGCAGCGGCACTTCGACCAAAGTCAGCATGCCACCATGCTTTCTTACATTCGTATGTGCAGCCACAATCATACCTAAGCCCGAACTATTGATTATTTCCACATTATGCATATTGAGAATAATATGATTACCACCCTCACGAATAATAGCCGTAACACTTGCCGTAAAATCCATTGCATCAACTCCACCAATTACTTGGTCAGCTAATTCAATGACTGCTACTTTAGTATTGCCATTATATGGATGTGAAACCGATTTCATACATTATTCTCAAAAAACAAATGATTATGCTTTGGCTAAGCGTGATTTTTGACTTTCATATTCGCCTTCGATGTCTTTTTTCTGCACATTTTGTATATACCAAATAACAAATGCACTTGCGATGTAAATTGAAGAATATGTACCTGTCACAATACCGATAAGCATAGTGAATGCAAATCCTTCAAGTCCTTCACCACCGAAAAGAGTCATGGTAAGAAGTACCAAGACCACAGTCATAACGGTATTGACGGTACGGCTTAATGTTTCATTAATACTTAAATTCATTAATTGAATCAAGTTCATTGCTTTATGTTTTTCAAGATTTTCACGAACGCGGTCAAAAATAATCACGGTATCATTGACAGAAAACCCAATAACTGTTAAAAATGCCGCAATCATTGCAGTGTTCATCTCTAAATTGAGAATACCCAATTTGCTTAAAATGGTGACGAATGCCAATGTTACCAACACATCGTGAATAATAGCGACAGCAGCACCGATACCAAAAGTAAATTCGAAACGAAAAGCAATGTAGAGCATGATTGCAAGGATAGCAAGCACTACAGCAATAAGAGCAGCTGTGCGCAATTCACTTCCGACCTTTGCACCAATATTGTTTACCATTAATATTTTTACAGTTTCTGCGGACATACTTTGCTGCAACCGTTCTTCTACTGTTTTTCGTACATCCACACCGGCACCGTATGCATCGGCAGGAACACGAATCAAATATTGGTTATCACGCCCGAAGGATTTAATTTCTATCCCGAATACGCCACCTTTTTCGACAATTTCACGAATTTCCGCTGTGGCATTTGCTTTCCCGGAAAGTTCAACCCCAACTTCAGTACCACCGGTAAAATCAATACCGAATTTTAATCCAAGTACCAAAGGTAAGATAATACCAAGGGCATTAAGAACCAATGAAAAGTAAATTAAGGTTTTACGTTTACCCAAAAAATCTATGTTTGTTCCATGTAAAAATTGCATTGTATTCTCCTATTTATGCATTGATATCTTTGGGTTGACCAAAATTATAATTGCCATTTTCTGGCATTGTTAATTCCATCATGGCTCGGGAAACTATAATTGCCGTAAACATGGTTGTTGCAATACCTAATAGTAAGGTCAAAGCAAAACCTTGTATCGGTCCTGTCCCCAAGAAGTATAAAATAATACCGGTGAGTGCAGTAGTAATATTTGAATCCACAATAGCGCTAAGTGCTTTACTGAATCCTTCGTCAATAGCTGAACGCATACCGCGCCCCCGACGAAGTTCTTCGCGAATACGTTCAAAAATTAGAATATTAGCATCAACAGCCATACCTATCGTTAAGATAATACCACCAATACCCGGTAAAGTCAAAGTACCACTTAAAGCAGCAAGACCGGCAATGATTAAAATGACATTGATAATAACGGCTAAGTTCGCAATCATACCACCTGTACGATAATAGAGCACCATAAATGCAATAACCAAGAGTACAGCAAATAAGCTTGCATTAATCCCGGATTGGATATTATCTTCACCAAGTGATGGTCCAACTACGCGTTCTTCTATGATTTTGACAGGTGCTTTAAGAGCACCGGCTTTAAGAATGACTGACAGTAAGTTAGCTTCTTTAGCATCAGCCATACCTGAAATTTGCGAACTGCCATTAGGAATTTTGCTTTGTACTACCGGAGCAGAATATACTTGGTCATCCAAAATGATAGCAATTTGTTTTTTAATATTCGCGCCTGTGACTGCCGCCCAACGTTCTGCCCCATCAACATCCATTTGCATGGAAACCACGGGACGATTATCCATAGGATCAAAGGTCGGTATAGCATCTGTAATCGCATCGCCTGTTAACTCGGCTTCGCGTTTTACGCAATACACTTGATAGGTAGGATCCATAGATTTTTCAGTGGAGATTTCCGGTTTTGCCGAGCGTACCAATTGTAAATCAGCCGGCATCACACCTTTCAAGCGGTCAGTTGATAACAGTTGCATCAATTTATCGAATCCGGATCTTGTTGTAAAGAACAGATAATCACCATCAGGTATATTACCGGTCATAAAGAATCCGCCTTGCGTAGCTGCATCAATGTACTGATTACCATTTTTGAACAGGACCTGCAATAATGTTGAAACTTTGTGATCTGCCATATACGCTTTTGCCTGTTGATCCTTCGGCAACTTTGCATAAGGATTTGTCGTGTCGGCAGCGGCTTGGGCTTTTGCAGTAGAATCAGCTTTTGTGGAATCAGTCTTTGTTGAATCAGACTTTGTTGAATCAGACTTTGCCACAACAGTGGTGTCCGTTTTTGCAGTGTCTTTTATAGCTTCTGCAACATTTTTAGGCGCTAATGCTTTATCTGCCGCATACAATGCTTTGACAATATCTTGATTATTGCGGACTAATTTAAATTCAAGACGAGCAGTTCCCGACAACAGATCACGCATTTCTTTTTCATTGGAAACACCGGGTAATTCAAGTACAATACGGCGTGCACCCTGTTTTTGAATGGACACTTCCGAAACACCGAATTTATCCACACGCTGACGCATTACTTCCATTGCTTGATTGACGGCATCGTCAATGTCGCGTTTAAGTTTGTCAATAATGCTTGCATCGGATATTTCTTTGCTGTCCCCAATATCGAAATAGGAAATCAAAGAACGCCCTTTGGGTTCTGCAATAGCTTTGAAATTGCGAAGGAATGCTTCCAATACATTGTCATCCGAGCTTTCTGTTTCGGATTTTGTTTTGGCAATAACTTCAGCAAATGTTTCATCAACCGATTCACGCAAAGCGGACTCTTCGATGAGCTTGACAATGTCCACCTCAAGCATAACATACATACCGCCTTGCAAATCAAGCCCGAGTTTTACACTGCTGTTTTTTGCATTGCGATAGCTTTCGCCATTGTCGCGCATGAAATTATTGATACGAACAGTATCTTTACTTGCTTCGGCTGCGGCTTTTTCTTTGCCGAGTTGATATGACCTAAATGTGGGCCAAAGCAATATGCCGGCAATCACAAGTGGTGCAAAAATAATGAGATAACGAGACCACGTCTGTTTCACGCAGATGCCTCCAAACGATGACTTAAACTTAATTATATTTCAATGTTGAGCTAGTAACAAAACGGCTTTTCTCTTCTGGAAGTATAAACATACCTCCGAAAACCGAGTTCTTGTATCAGCAAAATATTAACACAAAAAAGGAGGGAACTTCTGCATATTGCAAAAAACCCTCCGGATCTGTGGGCGAACGACGGGGCTTGAACCCGCGACATGCGGAACCACAATCCGCTGCTCTACCTACTGAGCTACGTTCGCCATAGCTTTAACAAGGTCGCAAAAATAGGAAAAGATAATGAAACTTCTATATAATAATGAGAAAATTTATTTTCTCAAAGGAAAGAAGTTCACAATAACACGATATTTTAGGCTTGTTTTGCTTCTTTATCAACCACAGCAGCACGTAACTGAGCTTCTGCGGCAAGCTTACCGTCAACATAGGCTTTTGCCTCGAGTGTGAAGGTATTGAAACGCCTTTGAGTCATAACAACTTCCATCACTAACTGATCTCCGGGCATCACAGGTTTGCGGAACTTGACATTGTCCATTCCGACAAACATCACCAATTTATTCTCTTGCAATCCACCATAATTTAGGAGCAATAAGCCGCCTGTTTGACCCATTGCTTCCAATATCAATACACCGGGCATTATTGGCTTACCGGGGAAATGTCCATTGAAAAACGGTTCATTGATTGTCACGTTTTTGTAACCGACAATCCGATTTTCCTCTGCATCAAATTCTGTAATTCTATCCACCAACAAAAAGGGGTACCTATGCGGCAAGACCTTGATAATATCGCCAATATCATAGACAAAACCGTCCCTTTTTTTTGTTTGATTTTTTTTCTGAAGTTTCTTCTGCTCAATCAATTGACGGATTTTTTTTGCAAATTCGATATTGCTTGCATGACCCGGACGGGCAGCCAAAATTTGTGCTTTCATCGGCATACCGACAAGAGCCAAATCACCAAGCATATCTAAGAGTTTGTGACGAGCAGGTTCATTTTTGAAACGCAGATGATTATTGTTGAGTATCCCATTACTACCCAACATAATATCTTGCTGCATTCCCAAAGATTGGAACATAACCGATAACTCATCTTGGCTCATGTCTTTATCAACGATGACAACGGCATTATCTATGGAACCGCCTCGAATAAGCCCTTGTTTATGGAGCATTTCTACCTCTGTTAGGAAACAGAATGTTCGTGCCGGAGCAAATTCTGTCATGAATTCACGTTCCAAATTAAAAATCCCGCTATGCTGACTTCCCAATGCAGGATTATTATAGTCAACCATCACCGTAATGCGAAAATCATCATTCGGCAAAGCAACAATGTCCACACCTTTTTCTTCATTTGTGTAACGAATCGGTGTGTCAATCACTAAATAATCTTTAGCGGCTTTTTGCTCAACTATGCCGGCTTGCAACAACAATTCCGCAAAAGGCAATGCACTGCCATCAGCCACAGGCGGTTCATTGGCATTTAACTCAATACGGCAATTATCTATTTGTAAGCCCACAAGTGCCGACAAGACATGCTCAACCGTATGAACAGTTGCATTGCTATGCGTCAGAGTTGTGCCTCGGGCAATATCCGTCACATATTCGGCTAAGGCAGGTATCTCGGGTGAGCCGTCTAAATCTGTTCTCACAAAACGAAATCCATAATGCTCATCCGCAGGACAAAATGTAATTGTCGAAACATTTCCGGTATGTAGTCCCACGCCCGAAAGGGAAACCCGAGATGCTATTGTTCTTTGATTTACTACCATATTATTGTTTTTGCTCCAATATTTGAACTTTGTGAGTTAAGTCTTGTACATCTTTTAGCAGTTGAGGCAACATCCGTAATCCGCCTTCGATACGTACAGCTTGAGAATATTCTTTTGCAGGCGAGCCCAAGTAAGCGCCGGCTTTCGTAATTGATTTACCAACACCGCTTTGTGCGAGCATTGTCACATCATCGGCAAGAGACAGATGACCGGCAAGCCCCACTTGACCGGCAATACGCACTCTTTGCCCGATAAGGGTGCTGCCCGATATACCTGCTTGTGCCGCTATCGCTGTGTTATCGCCAATCTCTACATTATGGGCAATATGAACTAAATTGTCAATTTTTACTCCATTGCCAATGGTTGTTTCGCTTAATGCACCACGGTCAATTGTGGTATTTGCTCCAATCTCTACATTGTTACCAATCGTTGTGCGCCCCACATGCGGTATTTTTTCATAAGAGCCATCGGTATTATTGACATAGCCAAAACCATCCGAGCCAATTACAGCTCCCGCATGAATCGAACATGAACGACCGATGGTTGTTCTCGGATATATAGTGACATTAGGCATTATTTCTGTAGAATCACCAATGCTGATATTTTCCATTAACACCACATTAGGATATAATTTCACATATTCACCTACCATGCAATTAGGACCAATAAAACAACCTGATGAAATATATGCCGTAGGGGCAATAGTAGCCGATAAATCAATATGTGAAGACGGGTGGCGATAACCAACACGCAATGTAGAATGTTCGCGTATTTCATTCATCAAAGAAATATATGCTCGATACGGCTCTTCAACAAACACAAATGCCTGATCTTCTTTGGGTTTTACACTCGTGTCTTTGGGAACTAATATACAGCTTGCTGGGGTTGTTTCAAGATATTGATGATATTTTTTTTGCCCCATAAATGTGAGATCACCTTGTGACGCTTTATCTATTTGATTGACTCCCATAATCATCAAATCACCATTACCGACATAAGATGCCTGCAATATTTCGGCTATTTCACGCACTGTATATTCCATACGATTATCCTTATTGTTCGCTATCCCGACTATCCTTTATGATTACAAATCATTATTCTTTTTCTATTGTTTTTTCCTTATCTTTTGTATCGGCTTCCTTTTTTTCAGTCGCAGCCGGTGTTTCTTCCGATTCTGTGCGAGAACGACGACGTTTTGCCTGTGGTCGTTCCTCCGATGGTTTTTTCTTATTACGAGGATCACTATCAATAGCTTTTTGTTGAGCATCTTCAAGTTTTTCCACATCAATACCCAATTTTTTCATCACTTTTATCGTAAGATCATATTTCGGATTGATAAAAGCCAATGGTTGTGTGCTTTTATCCCATACGATATCAAAACTTTCTTCAAAGCATACTTCTTGCACAGCGGCATATATTTTTTCTTCTACCCCCTTAGTGACAAGCGGAATTGTGGCATCGTATTCTCCGCCCGGTCCGAATTTTTTATTAGCAAAGGCTTGTCTTTCTTCTTTTTTTTGCACTAATAATCTATCTTTTTCCTGACGTTCTTTATCTGTCCAAATTAATCGGTTTTTTGTTATTTCTTCCGTTAATGTTTCGATTGCCCTTTGCATTTCATCCATTTCTCTTTTCCAATCATTGACAATGGATTCAAGTCTTTGCTCGGCATTGCGAGCTTCCGGATATTTTTCTCTGATTGTAGAGGAGTTAATATATCCTATACGTTGTGCAGAAGCTGATGCAACAACAAACAATAAACAAATTGCAGCAAAAAAAAGTATTCTCATGAGATTATTCCTCAAACAAGAAAATGGATAAAGTAGTGAAAAATCGGTAGAGTAGTATTCAATACATGCCTTTCATTGGTAGCTTCTGCATTCATGACTATAGTACTGTTTTTTGAGTGTTTTACCATTGACGATAAAAAACATCAAAAAAAAACACCGTCCATACCTAAATTAAGCGATATGGACGGTTATGAGTTTATTGATACGCAACATTATGCGGTTTTGGATTCGTCAGTATTCACTTCCATCCACATCAGGAAAATCAATCATGAAAATCTCTATAACCACTGTAATACTTGTATAAAAAACACGACCTTATTTACCGCGTTTGATTTTATCGAGTACGGTGAAGGTAATATCGAATTTTTCTTCTGCGTAGAGCAATCCCGGATTAGCTTTGTCAAGAATAAAGTGCAAACCTTCTTGTTTGGCTACATCCTGTATTCCTTTAGAAATTTTTTCACGTAATGGTGCAATTAATTGCTCACGTATTCTTGCAACTTCGCCTTGCTGACCAAGTTTCTCTTCTTGGTACATCATCATGTTTTGTTGCATTGCTTTCAGCGCTGTTTCTTCTTGCGTTTTACTTTCCGCTGTCATCATTGCGCTTTGTTTTTGGTATTTTTCATAACGTTCGGTTAATTGCTGATTCATGGTTTTTAATGTATCATTAATTTTACCGACTATATCTTTGATACGTTTATCACCTTCGAGTGCTTCCGGTAACTGTTTGAGAATAACTTCCGTATCCACAAAGCCGATTTTAAGATTCGTTGAAGCTGAGGCACCTTTTTGTGCAAAAAGCGTAGAAGACATAGCGATTGTCAAAGCAAGAACCGCGCATGTTATAAATGTTTTCATAAAACTATTATAGAAATGGAACATAAAATTTGTACAAAAATACTGAATTGGTTTGTGATTCTTTAGTCTAAGTCAATGAAACACATTACCGTTTAGCGTCCAAATTGGAAATGGAATTGCCAACCATGCGGTGCCGAGCTACCGGGCACAGGGTCAAATCCAAAGCCATAATCAAATCCAAGTAATCCTATAGGATTTAATAAAATACGCATCCCCAAACCGGCGGAACGACGTAAATCGAAAGGGTCAGTAACATTTAAGCCACTCCAAATATTGCCCGCTTCAGCAAAAGCCAGAAAGTATATCGGCATTGGATTCATTGACAAAGCAAAACGCGTTTCCAATACATGACGCAATACCACACGACCTCGACTATTGATTGGTTGACCTGCGGAATTTGTCCCGATTATACCAATACTATTATCAGGGTAGCCCCGTAATGGTGTCGTGAAAAAACCACCCAATCCATTGCCACCCATTAAGTAGAGATAGTTATCAGGAATAAAGGAAGAAGTAGATCGCAATTGAGCTATATAACCCGCTGTCGTGGACAAATACAGCACCAAACGCGGATTACCATCCACTTTCAATAAAGGTGACACAGATTCAAAGCTAAAGCTATTGCGCATATAGTCCGTCGTTCCTATACCAAATGCTCCGAGTGATACTTGAGTCCCTATATTAAAACGTGAACCCGAGGTCGGGAAAATAATATTGTCTAAACTTATACGCGTAACGGAAGCACTAAGTGTTATCTCATCGGTTGTGCCCGCAGCTCCGGAAGTAAATCCCGCAAATTGTTCAATATGTTGTAAAAGTAAACTGCCATCCACGCGAAAATAATCATCGGGCCAACGTAAGCGACGACCGATATTTATTTGTCCACCCGAACGTTTTTGATTAAATCCGCCAAATCTGTTTACCGAGTGGAACACACTAACGCCCAATGTCGTCGGTTCATTATATAACCAAGGCTCGGTAAAGCTAAGGGAATAATCTTGCCATTGATTCGCCTGACCAAATTGTAAATTCAGATTTAATATTTGACCGCCGCCACCGCGCAATGGCTCCGCAAGTGAGAAATTATTGAGGGTAATGCCTACTGAGCCCGTAAGACCGAAAGCACCGGCAACCCCAACCGAAGCATTAAATGTGTCGTTGGAGCGTTCCTCTACCTTATACACTAAATCAACATGGGTTTTATCCACAGGTTTGACATCCGGTCTTAATGCTTCGGGATTGAAATAATTCAATACCCCCAAGCCACGCACACTGCGAATCAATGCACTGCGATTGAAATAATCCCCGGGACGTGTAAATAATTCTCGGCGAATGACTTTATCTTTTGTTTTTGTGTTACCGACAATTTCCACTCTACGAATGGTATAACGATCATTTTCGAAGACTTTTATGTTTATGTCAATAGAATCTTTACCGACTTTTTTCTCTTCTTTAACTAATTGCGCTCCCAAGTAACCATTGTCCATATATAATGATGCTGCATCGGTTTGATCTTCGTTTACCGTTAATTGTTTCTGCATAAACGGTTCATCATAGACATCTCCTTTATTGACATTTATGCGTCGGAGTATTGGTTCGGAAGGAAACACCGTATTTCCTTCTACAACAATATTACGCACATAGTATTTATTACCCTCATAAATATCTAATTCAATATATGCAGCTTCTTTTTCGGGTATTAAGATTACGGTGTCACGAATAATTTCTGCATCCAAAAACCCTTTTGCGCGAAAGAATTCCGTCAATTTTTGTTTGTCTTCTTTATATTTGAGTGCTTCGTACGTATCGGATGTCCAAAATTTCCACCAAGGGCTTGCATGAGTATTTTCCAATGCGCCGGTAATATCGCTTTCGGAAAGGAGAGAATTACCACGAATGGTAATTGCTTTTACTTTGAAATCAGCCCCTTCTTTAATGGTAACAGTCAGTTTTATATAACCTGAAGTGTCGCCTGCATTCACTGTTTCTGTTTCTATAAGCGGATAAAGAACCCCTTCTTTTTCATACGCTTTTTTCAAATCTTTTTTAAGGCGATACACATCATAGGGAGACATGACATCGCCGCGGCTTTTTTGTATAGTTTTACGAATATCATCAACGGAGAGTTCATCGTTTCCAATAATTTCAATCCAGCTCAGCCGTGGATATTCTTTAACTTTGATAGCTAAAAATATACCGAGCGCAGTTGTTTTTTCTATAACAATATCCACATCAGAAAATTGATTACGCGCCCACAGACTTCGCAATGCTTCTTGTTGTTGTGCACCGGGAATTTTAATTTCACTGCCCACCTGTAAGCCCGAAATTGCAATTATTGTTTGCTCATCGGCAAAGCGATTACCTTCTACGGTGATACCGGCAATAATATAGGACTTGGGTTGGGATTGTGCGGAAGCCGAGAACAATGCCAAAGACAGACAGCCAATGACAAGCAGCACTCTGAACACTTCTGATATATGGTGGTGACGAAGCATATTATTGAATTTATGACAAAGGATGAAAAGCATCCATAACCTTTTGAAAAACTGACTTTGATGATTCATTATGAATTTGCGCAGATGTTTTGCCGAAGCGTCTTTCCCGTGTCATATAATCGCGCAGAGCTTCATAATAGGCATTACGACGAAATTCGGGCCACATACACTCGGTTACATAAATTTCAGAGTATGCTGTTTCCCAAAGCAAAAAGTTGCTCAATCGCATCTCACCGCTGGTGCGAATAACCAAATCCGGATCCGGCATCGTATGGGTCTGCAAGTACGTGGCAAAATGCTCTTCAGTAATATCTTCCGGCGATAGCTTACCTCTTCGTACATCGTGAGCTATCAATTGCACTGCTCGGTTGACATCCCATCTGCCACTGTAGCTTAAAGCTAATGTCAAGTGGAGCCCCGTGTTGTTCTTTGTTTTCTCCATTGCTTCATGCAAGACAGTATTGACTCTTTTGGGCAAAGCATTGAGCTTGCCAATGGCATTTAAGCGAACATTATTATCGTGTAGTTCTTGAATTTCCTGACGAAGATAACGCTCTAAGAGAACCATGAGAACATTGACTTCCGGTTGCGGTCTTTTCCAATTTTCCATTGAAAACGCATAGAGAGTCAAGTATTTTATATCTAATTGTGACGAAACTTTGACAATATCGCGGACACTTTCTATACCCTCTTCATGCCCTGCAACTCGCGGCTTGGAACGCTCTTGAGCCCATCTGCCATTACCATCCATAATGATGGCGCAATGCCTTGGCATTTTTCCCATAGAAATAAGTTCACGATTGCGCAACACATCATGTTCCGATTGTTGCTCCGACCATAGCTGTTTCATAGTTTTTGTACCTATTATTGATGAGAACATAACACACCGTAAGCCACCCAATGAAAACCCATCACAGTTTATGTATTGGTAAAAGCTGTACGATACTAAAAAACGAAAAAACTAACTATAGGCAAATCATAGCATTAATGAGAATATATCCATTACTGAATTTCATCATGACGTAGGTATTATTTTCTCTCTTTTGTGAAAATAAGAATCTTCTCCCGCATCATATATTTTCGATACAGGAGAAGATTAGTTTCTTGTAGAGCATCTACGCATTATCTGACGTGATTTGTCAGATCTTAGTATTGCATAGAGGCAAGTTTGTCCATATTTACTTTCACATCTTCTGCCGATTTATTAAGTTCAGCTTGTTCGGCTTCGCTTAATTCGATTTGGAAAATTTCTTCCATACCGTTTTTACCAACTTTAATCGGCACGCCGACAACGATGTCATTCAAACCATATTCGCCTTTGAGCATAACAGCGCAGGGCAAAATACGGCGTTTATCTTTAACGATACATTCCACCATTTGTACGGCTGATGCTGACGGAGCATAATATGCTGATCCTGTTTTTAAGTGATTAACAATTTCAATGCCGCCATTGCGTGTGCGATGAAGTATAGCATCGATACGATCTTGAGGTATTAACTCGCTGATTGGAACGCCGGCAACCGTAGTGTATCGTGGTAAGGGCACCATTGTATCACCATGCCCACCCAAAACGAATGCTTGGATATCTTCTACGGAAACATTGAGTTCCATTGCAATAAATGTACGGTAACGTGCGGTATCAAGTACCCCTGCCATACCCAATACTTTATTGCGAGGTAATCCTGTTTTTTGCAATGTTACGTACGTCATAACATCCAAAGGATTTGACACAATTATGTAAAAAGCATTAGGGGAATATTTGAAAGCGTTTTCGGCACAGGAACCGACGATTTTTGCATTTGCTGCCAATAAATCATCACGGCTCATGCCGGGTTTGCGCGCTAGTCCGGCAGTAATAATAACGAAATCTGAACCCGCAGTTTCTTCATAGGTATTCGTTCCGATAATACGAGAATCTGATGCTTCTACGGGCATAGATTCAAACATATCAAGTCCTTTGCCTTGTGGAATGCCTTCAGCAATATCCACCAAGACTACTTCATGCGCAAGTTCTTTATCTGCAATACGTTGTGCCGTTGTTGCTCCAACATTTCCGGCACCAATGACAGTCATTTTCATGTGAAAAACTCCTTTGTACTATACTGTGGTTGTTAGAAAAAACAAAAGCCTCATTGCGTAAATATGCAAGAGGCGTAATGTCATAAAAATTGTCATTGTATCGGTTTAAGCAGCAGGATAAACAGATACTTTCAAGCGTGTTTTATCTTTACGCTCGAATTTCACTACACCATCCACTAAGGAAAACAATGTGTAGTCTTTTCCGAGTCCTACATTTTCCCCCGCATGATAACGAGTGCCGCATTGACGGACTAAAATATTGCCGGCGCGAACTGCTTCGCCGCCAAAACGTTTAATACCACGTCGTTGCGCATTGGAATCACGACCGTTTTTTGTAGATCCGCCACCCTTTTTGTGTGCCATGTCTATTCTCCCGATTTATATATTCTTGTTAATATTTGTGTTAAAGCGAAATGCTTTTAATCTCAATTTTGGTGTATTGTTGGCGATGACCATTGAGTTTACGATATCCCTTACGGCGTTTTTTCTTGAATACAAGAACTTTATCGCCTTTACCATGCTCAAGTATAGTCGCACTTACCGAACCGCTAAGTGTAGGCGCACCTACTGTCGGAGCATTTTCGTCGCCTCCGGCAAGAATTGTTGTAAACTGAACATTGCTTCCTGCTTCGCCATCCAATAATGGAACGACAAGAACATCGTTCGGGCGTACCGTAAACTGCTGCGCAGCGATTTCAACTACTGCAAACATAATCTTTCCTATCTATTTAAGTGTATTTTAGCCAAAAGAGTTGCAAAAATACACATTCTTAACGTATTGACCAAACTTTCTCTGCAAAACATAGTATAAAGAAAGATGCTACCTCTTGATTTTATGTCGCTTGTACGCAATATCCTCAGCAAGCACCATGCTTTATCCATCATCTTTGGTAACGTCTTTCTTCTCGGAATTAACCATCTGCATTGCTCGTTGTGGTCCTGAACGAATGATATTCTCCATAGATTTTGCTGCTTTGATAATCATTGCGTCAGACTCCTCTTTCTCATGAGAACCAAAAGGCGACAGCACATAGTCTGCCATGCCTCCTGGTTGAAAATTTTTGGCAATACCACAGCGCAAGCGCCAGAAATTCGGGGTTTGCAATTCTTCTATTAATGATGTAATGCCATTATGACCACCATCCGAACCACCTTGTTTAAGATGTAAACGCCCCACAGGAAAATTGTATTCATCAACAATAGCAATACAATGCGACGGAGAAACAGAATAGTGGCGCAACACCTTTTTTACGGCTGTGCCCGAAAGATTCATATATGTCAATGGCTCAATAAGAAGTATTTTTTTTCCTGCATAACTACACAAGGATTCTCGCCAGGCACCATTGCCCTGCACAAATTCTGCTTTTTTATTTTTTG
>JAFLBY010000090.1 GCA_017302855.1 Candidatus Kapaibacterium sp. | reverse complement strand
CTTCACGACATTCGATATGCTAAAGAAAAAAACTTTGACATAAAACTAATTGCGCATTGTCGTAGAAACGAAGAAGTATTGGGTGTATGGGTAATGCCTCAATTCATCCATAATGACCACAAACTGTCACACGTTACCAATGAGTATAATGGAGTATTGGTGGAAGGCGCATTTTCGGACAAGCAGTTTTTTATGGGAAAGGGTGCCGGCGCATATCCTACCGGCTCTGCTGTACTCTCTGATATTTCGGCAGTCACATACAATTACAAATATGAATACAAGAAATTTTCTCAGGGTGAGCGGCCTGAATATTCACTACACCACGAAATTGATATTTATTGCCGTTATCATGTGGCTTCTGATTTAGAGAAAATACCTTTACATACTATTCATGAACAATACAGTAGTCGAGAATATAATTATATCATTGGTTCAACAACTATTGCAGCTCTAAAAAATTCATCAATTGAACAACTTGAGAACATCTTCATTGCATTAATGCCTGATCGTTAAAAAAAAGCCCGCATGAGCGGGCTTATCTTTAGATATCATCATCAAGAAAGTCTTCATCATCATCAAAGAAATCCTCTTCCAAGAACTCCTCTTCGATTATTTCTTCCCCATCTCCGAATTCATCATCAAATTCATCTTCTTCATCAATTCCGTACTCTTCATTATAGTCCATTTCATTATCATCCTCTTCATCTTCATCGTCTTCATCTGACTCAAAAACAAAGTTGGAACATAGACTGTTTATTTCTTCGGCTAAAGGGATGACAGCATCATACCACGCTTCATTGTATGTTTCAAGCTTGTCATAATTAAGCATGAAAAAACTCCTCAAATACCCCATATATCGTTGGGATGTACGCCGTTTTCTTTGGAGAAACGGAAACCATGACTTTATTTCACCGCAAAAATGCAGTTTTTTATGATTCTATGCGCATATTTTGCAAATCTAAAGTATTTTTGTAGTACAACTAATGGAACGAACTATGGAAGAGAAAAAACAGCAACTCCCTAGAAAATTAGGGCTTATACAAGCAGTTGCACTTAACATGATAGATATGGTTGGTATTGGTCCCTTCGTTGTACTAGCATCGGTCATTGGCTATATGAATGGACCACAAGCTATTCTTGCGTGGATAGCGGGCGCATTGTTGTCTCTGCTGGATGCTTCAGTATGGTCGGAGCTTGGCGCAAAGATGCCTCAAGCAGGCGGTAGTTATGTATTTCTTCGTGAACTTTATGGAAAAGACACAACCATTGGAAAACTACTTTCATTCCTCCTAATTTGGCAAACCATGATTCAAGCTCCGCTCGTTCTTGCCTCCGGAGCCATTGGCTTTTCGGAATACGCCTTGTACTTACACCCTTTCTCATATTGGGAACAAAAAGCTGTGGCAGGGTCGGTAGTTCTCATCATAACAGCTTTACTTTATCGCCGCATAGAAAGTATTGGAATGCTCTCTGTCATTTTATGGGTATGTGTTATCGGGACAATCCTTTGGTTAATTGGAAGCGGAATTAATAATTTCTCGGCAAATCTCGCTTTTTCATTCAATCAGGATTCGATGGATTTGTATTCATTAGTGTTCTGGGCGGGATTAGGTCAAGCAACCGTTAAAACTATGTACAGCTATCTTGGCTATTACAATGTATGTCATTTAGGAGCAGAGATTAAAAACCCTGAAACGAATATACCGCGATCTATGTTTATTTCGATTATTGGCATAGCATTATTATATTGTTCAATGCACCTCAGTATTGTCGGTGTTATACCTTGGCAAGAAGCGAAACAATCAACATTTGTTGCAAGTTTATTTTTTGAGAGAATTTATGGACATGAAACTGCCCTCGTCGCAACTGGACTGATTTTAATTATTGCTTTTTCATCATTGTACGCAGTACTATTAGGGTATTCACGTATTCCTTATGCTGCGGCACTTGATGGTAACTTTTTCAAAATATTTGCAAAACTTCATCCAACAAAAAATTTTCCTTATATTTCACTTATCTCCATAGGAGCAATAGGTTTTGTTTTTAGTCTGTTGTTTAAGCTAAAAGATGTCATTTCAGCTATTCTGGCAATGAGGATTATTGTACAATTTATTGGACAAGCCGTGGGATTGATTTTATGGAAGAAACAACATGGCTCAGAAACATTTCCTTGGAAAATGTGGCTTTATCCCCTACCGGTAATTATTGCAATACTCGCATGGATTGGAGTTTTCTTCTCTACCGGAACTCAGTTTATGTACGGTGGATTAATTGCTATAAGTCTCGGCATTATCGTGTATTTTTCTTTTCTTGACACAAAATCTTAAAATAATTGTATGAAAACACTTTATCTACTTTCTTTTTTAATTCTGCAATCTTCATTGATTGCCTCAGATACCCCAAAAGTATTATTAATAAATGCCCATCCTGATGATGAATCAGGCTGTGCTGCAACCGTTTACAAAATCACGAAAGAGATGAACGGGATTGTTGATTTGGCAGTAATTACTAATGGCGAAGCCGGCTATAAATACTCGACTTTAGCAGAATCTATATATGGAATAGAATTGACAGAGGAAAAAATAGGAAGGAAATATTTACCCGATATTCGTAAAAAAGAACTCAAAGCCGGCGGTTCGTGGGTAGGTATTAGAAATTATATCTTTTTTGATCAATTAGATACTTATTATACATTAGATGCAGATACAGTCCTTCGTTTAGTATGGGATACAGCCTTTGTAACCAAGTCACTTCGCTCATTAATTCAGAATGAACATTATGATTATATCTTTTGTTTATTGCCAACTCCGCAAACACATGGGCATCACAAAGCAGCAACAATTTTAGCTTTAGAAACCGTACGTCAACTCCCGCTAGCTTTGCGCCCTACTATATTAGGAGTATCAGGCGCAATGAATAAAGATACATTAACGAATTCATTCTTGGGATTACCTGCGTATCCAATAACAAAGATTGAGAAGGATGCTCCAATTTTTACCTTTAACAGGAAAACACCTTTTGGTTATAATGGTAAACTTAACTATAACATTGTTGTCAATTGGTTAATTGCAGAGCATAAATCTCAATGCACAATGCAAACATTCATGAATCAAGGAGATAAAGAAGTTTTTTACTTTTTCGCAATCAATAATGATGAAAAAAAAGAAAGAACAAAAGATTTATTTTCTCGCATGACAGTACCAATCTTTACAAAAAAGACCTATAAATAATGATAATGCTTATCCAATCTGTAATTCTTCTTCCAATTTTTGTCGTTCAAACATATCGGCGTATATACCATTCATAGAAATTAAGGTTTCATGTGAACCGTATTCCACAATACGTCCTTCATCAAGAACAATTATTTCATCACAATTCTTAACACTTGTCAGGCGATGTGCAATTATAATTGTTGTTCTATTTTTCATTATGTCTTTCATAGATTGAAGAATTTTACTTTCTGTCACTGTATCAACCGCACTAAAGCTATCATCGAGTATGAGTATTTGTGGTTGCCGAACAATAGCTCGAGCCAATGCGGTTCTTTGTTTTTGACCTCCACTTAACGTAATACCGCGTTCACCGACAATAGTATCATATTTCTTGTCAAAAGCCATGACATCATCATGCAACTGTGCTGATTTTGAAGCTGAAATAATATCTTCTTCGTCGCAATTGTAAACAGAAAAAGCAATATTTTCCCGAATTGACATAGAAAACAAAAACGGTTCTTGATTTACGAATGAAATTGTATTTCGCAATTGTGACAAAGGTATATTCTGTAAAGGTTTACCACCAATCAATATTTGACCTTCCGTCACATCATATAATCGCGGAATTAATGATACAAGCGATGATTTACCACTGCCTGTTGTCCCGACAATGCCAAGTGATTTACCTTCACTTATAGTGAATGAGACATTTTGTAAAACAGGAATTGAACTCGAATACGAAAAACTTACATTCTTAAATTCTATTGATGGAATAAGAGGTGAATCTGATAGTACAGCTTGCGTACTTACAATGGGTTCTCGGTTAATTATTGACCGTAATCGTATGGCCGATGCGGCGGCTCTTTGTACAAGATTTGTAACCCAACCAATAGCTGCAACAGGCCAAATCAGTCTATTTATATACAGAAGAAATTGCACTAAAATTCCTTCCGTTACATGTCCATGAATAACTAAATACCCCCCATACCCGAGTACAATAACATTCGATAATCCAATAAGTGCCATCATGGCAGGCATACTTAACGATTGAATCCTAGATAATGCTATATTCTTTTGGGCGTATTGTTTACTGACAAGTTCAAATTCTTTTTGTTCATATTTTTCTGTATTATATGCTCTTACAACACGGATACCACTCATAGATTCTTGAGATCGAACAGTCAGCTCACCGTAAGTTTCCTGAACTGATTTAAATGCTGCATGTACTTTTTGTCCAACTCGATACGTAACATACGCCATAAAAGGTAATGGGATTAAAGCAGACAATGTTAATCCCCAATGCAATGAAAACATTGCTGAAAAGACAAATGCAAAAGAAGTCAGCGTATTTGCAGAATACATGATTGCAGGACCTAGAAACTCTCGCACAGAAGACACATCATTTGTGCATAAAGCCATTAAAGAACCTGTTGGATATTCTTGAAAAAAAGCTGTTTCCTGTTTTTGAATCGCTGCTAATAAATCATTGCGAATATCATATTCAATCAAGCGAGAACTTACAATAATTGTCCGGCGCGTGAGAAAAAGAAATGTTCCCCCAATAATAGTTAAAGTGAGCAGAAGGAGTACATCAAATAAAATAGTATCGGTTTCCGGTGGCGATTTGCGTAATTTGTCAATAATTCCGCTTACAACAAAAGGTACAGTAGTAATAAGAACATTAAATAAAGTAATAAAAACAAGACCTAAAATGAGCTTTTTTCTATATGGGCGTAAATATGGAAATAATAAACGTAATGCTTTCATGAAAATACTGGTTATCGTTGTAAAAAATGTTGTTCGGCTGCAAATTCTATTAATTGTTGCGCAAAATCCCAAAGTTCTTGTGAACCTTCAGATATATGTTTATTATGATTATAGACCTGTTGAACAGAAATCGAATGATCAATCCATGTTTTTCCATCAGAATACACATTCATAAGCATTGGGTTGAGTCTGTCCAATGCAGCCGCAAAACGCGATTCTGCCGTTTCTCTTTGCTCAAACTCTTGCCAAAGTTCCTGCATTTCTTTCTTTTGATCTTCGGGTAAAAGCCCGAAAATTCTCTCGGCAGCAGCCTGTTCACGTTGAGCTTTATCAAGTGCTCCAATTGTATCATACACAAAAGTATCACCCGCGTCGATTTCCACAATATCATGAATAAGGAGCATCTTCAAAACTTTGAGAATGTCAATATCATGATTGGAGTACTCGGCAAGTATCAAAGCAAACAAAGTTATATGCCAGCTATGCTCTGCGGTATTCTCTCGCCTATGTGATGTAATATGGTTACGGCGAAGTATTGTTTTAAGTTTATCCACCTCCATCATAAACCGAATTTGCTTGTTCAAGCGTTCTGAAATTGTCACAGATTCTAAGAGTTTGCTCATTGGCCATAAATAAATATTACTATAAATCGTTTCATGCGACACTAAAGTACAATTTTTATTTCACAATCACGAAAGGGGGTGAGTGGATGTCGCTTGCAATAGGACAACTCGCACCGGAATTTGAACTGGTAGATCATCAGAGTACAAAACACAAGTTATCGGATTATCGTGGCAAGAATGTGATTTTAGCATTCTATCCCGCAGCATTCACAGGCGTATGCCAAAAGCAACTCTGCACAATGCGCGATTCGATGGATACATTGAATTCAGCTTCGGCACAAGTGTTCGGCATTAGTGCCGACATTCCTTTTTCCAATGCTGTTTTTGCTCAACAAAACAATATCAATTATCCACTCTTGTCGGATTATACTCTCTCGACAATACAAGCATACGGCTTGGAACTTCCTAATTTTGCCGGATTAGAAGGGCTGACACGTTCTCATCGTGCCACCGTGCTTATCAACAAAGAAGGAGTTATCAGCTATATGGAAGTAACTGCTAATCCGGGGCTTGAACCCGATTACAATGCTCTCATGAATGCTGTTCAATCTTTGGCGTAATTGTCTCAACATCAATATTCAAGCAATGCCCGATGCCTCTAACTGCATCGGGCTTTTTTTCATTATTTACTAACTACTTATGAAAAAACTTACTCTTTTAGTCGCAATTTTCGCATTCACTTTTGCTTCATGTTCACAACAAAAAGAGCAAGAGTCGCTTCCACAATCCTCTGCTGAGTCAAATGCTCAAAATACGGATACTCAACAAAGCGCACCGCAGCAAAATGTCGGTATTGAAGTTGGGAATGCTGCACCGAATTTTACGATGAACAATACGGAAGGTAAACCCGTATCACTTTCTCAGTTCAAAGGCAAAACAGTCGTTATTGATTTTTGGGCAACATGGTGTCCTCCTTGCCGCCGCTCCATACCGTATGTCAAAGAGTCCTATGAAAAGTTTAAGAATAACAATGTGGAGTTTATAGGCATTTCTCTTGATAAACAAGACGGCTTAGATGGTTGGAAAGCATATATTAAAGAAAATCAGATGAACTGGGTGCAAGTTGCCGACGGGAAATTCTGGGATAATGATGTTGCAGTTCGTTATGGCATTGAATCAATTCCAAGTATGTGGGTCATAAACAGAGACGGCATAATTATCGGTAAAAACATTGCCCATGATGAGTTAGACGCAACGATCACTAAAGCTATACAGCAGTAATCACTTAAAAATTCGACATCCACTTTGGCTGAATTGCCGGCTTGTCTTCAATGTAAAGTATTTCATTTTCAACATGATACTCATAGACTTTAATGTCGGCTCCACCGGTAAGACAAGCTCCCGATTCCAAAGAATATTCATAGTGATGAAGCGGGCATATCACCACACCATCTTCAACATACCCTTGCGCTAACACAGATGCATGATGATGGGGACATATATTCGATGTGATATAATAGCGTCCATTGTGATGGAACACTGCTAAGTCCCCTTCTTGTTCATCATTGACAGTCAATGCCTTACCGGTGGGTATCTCTTGTATTGAAAGTAATGCACGATATGGTTTACCATTAAATTCCATAGTTACTCCTAAAGGGTGATGCAAAAATACCTCATGAATCTATTGTTGCGCAACTTGATTTCCTTTTCGCTTCTCATTACCCCTGTTGATTATTAGCCACATTGTCAATGAAAGCCAAGTGATTCACATTGCGTACTATGCGTTATATGATTGCATTACTTATAGTTAATGCTAATATTCACACTGAATCGTATTCTGCTGTTCTGAATGGCACTGTTCTTGAAGATACCTTGTTTAACTATACACTCTCATGAGGATTATCATGAATTTCATCACATATTGTTCTATCTTTTTTCTGAGCATAACCGTATCGTTTACTATGCTTGCTCAAGATCCTTGTGATAAAATGCCCGTACCTGACTCGACTTTGTTGATTTCTCCTGCCAATAATACCGAAGACTTCTCATCTCGTGAAGAGCTTTTGAAATGGGAACCAACAGGATGGGCTATGAAATATGAGCTGGAAGTTCGCAGAGATTCAATACTCTCCGACACAGTAACCTTTGATGATAAATTAGAACTCTATGCGGATTGGCTTTGTGGAGTGTGCAATCGTTATCAACTGCATCCGCTTGAAGGTAAGAATACCTATTTCTGGCGTGTGCGTGCCGTCAATTCATGCGGGGTTGGTCCTTGGTCTGAAGTTCGCAGCTTCAAAACAGGATTTAAAGGCGAGCAAGGGATAAGATTACACTTCGTCAATGTGCCGGACAGTGTGCGCTATGCAGTGATTAGCCCCAGAGCACGATGGAACAATAATTACTTCAACTCTGTACTCAAACCCATTGATAATGCTACTGTTGACTTCACAGAAGAAGATTACCCCTATCTCCATATCAATGACGTTACTATCTTGCGCATTGATTTCTTAGCAAAAGAAAGTAACAAGATTTACGGGCATCTCGAATACACATATAAGTTCGCAGCCGGATTTGATAAATCGAAGCGGATTGATATCTATGTCTATTTCCATCCTACTCTCAAGTCCGATATGCAGTATTTTCCCGGATGGGATTATTATGCTGATAAGGGTGAAATGCCGGTATCGGGTCTTATTCCGCCATCAGGTTTAGATCGCTTCATCAACCCAAACAACACTCCTGTTTTACTTATGAGAGGTGCCGGTGGCGGTAACTTCATGCTCACCTCCGATTCTTTGCGCTCCTCCGGCATTGATGCATGGCAATTGCTTTATCCCTTCGATGGGCGCATTGACACAAATGCTGTGATTCTTCGCAAAATGGTGGACACTCTTTCTCAACGCTGGTATAATGGTAAACGCATAGGCATTGCGGCTCATGGCACTGCCGGGCTTATTGCTCGTTATGCCGTTACGGATACGAATTATAAAGGAACTTTCAGCAAGATTGCCACTCTCGGCACTCCACACTTCGGCTCTTTCTTAGCTAATAAGCTCCTCAATTCCAATACATTCGAGGCAACGGTTCATCCTTTCTTACGTGCCTTCGACACACAATCTCCGGTGATTGCTCAAAGTCAATTGGGAAGTGATTTCCTTCGACGGCTTAATGAAAAAGGGTTGCCGCCGCTCTATTCCGGTAATGAACCCAAGCAATCATATCTTGCCATAGCCGGAACAAAGCCCATCGTCTTTGATATTCCTCATGATGAAATTCCTGATGCTTCCGACGGCTATGTTGCAGCGGCTGCCGCTTCCTTACTCAATTTCGATGCTCCCTTTGTTACGCTCAATATCTCCCATAATGCGCTTGCCAATTCTCGTTCTTATTTTGACGGCTGCTCCGAATTATTAGCCGGATTCTTTTCTGACACATACTCCCCCGATGCTCCTTCCCGGCAATTCTCTGCTGCGGCTGATGGCGTATGGGCCGGTGCTAACAATATCATCAAACCTGATAACCGTATCCTCATCAAAAATCAATCGCTGCTCTGGTTTGCCATTGATAATCTTGATGCAGCACGATGCGCTCTTCGTCAAGAAGCCTCGACAATCACTATTATTCCCGATGACAAAATACCGCCTTCGAATACGTTATACTTACAAAGACAAAGCGGAACGGCTAATTTCACCAGCCGATTCTCTGCTACCAACCAGCATATTGGCGCAAGCATAGCGAATGATGTCTATACTATGCGTCTGGCTGATTATCTGACCGTGCTTCCTGAACCGTATGAAACGAAGCTTACTCCGCTGACAAAAGCTATACCTGTACTTGCCAATGTCTCCCCTGCTGCTTTAGGTGGCGGACGCACTAATTTCTATGTCGTGGATGCTGATGACTCCATCACATCACGTTGGGTAAAGGCACGCAACAATAGACAAAATCAGCCCATCTTCGCATCCTTGAATAAGAGAATATTAAGTGGGTTTCCGCGTATTGATACTGTGCCGGTGACTATTGATCCTTTCATGGATACTGTTATGTTTATACTCACTGCTAAAGATAATATAACGCCTGCCCAATTTCTGAAGCATGGCTTTCGACTTAAAGCTCCCGATGGAGCAATCATTACTCCAACAACTCCTCAACCTGACGGCTACAAACCTTATGCTCGCTTCGGTTTCAGAGAATTTCCCAATGACCGCGTAGCATATTACTATATAGCCCAACCCAAAGAAGGAACATGGGGACTCATCTATGACACATCGAATGTACGTTCTTGGTTTACGCTTAGTTATCTTTCCGAAGCTACTCTTACCGTCACAGTGCCCGATTCCATTTTCAAAGTGAATGATAAAGTGCCCGTCACGGTCAAAGTCTTGCGCCGATTCTTTAGTGAACCTAATGTCACTGTCAAAATCACCGATGATGGCGGGGCAATAGTAAGTAATCTCCAACTCACAAGAATAAGTCAAGGACTCTATCAAGGATTCTTCACGGCAAATGCTAATGGTACATATCGCGCTGAAGCACGTGTGATTATTGATGCATCCAATGGCAGAATTGATCGGCTGGGCTATGCAACATTTGAAGTGTATGACGCGATTCCTGACAAACCTTCGCTGATTGCTCCACTCAATACCGCTTTTGATGTCCCAAGAGCAACAAAGCTTATATGGAAAAGGGATAATAAAGCTCGTTCTTATCTCCTCCAATTCACCGATGACAAAAAATTCTCAACATTTCTTATCAATGAAGATGCCCTTACCGACACTTCCTATACTGTGTCCGGTCTCGACCCTAAAAAGACATATTACTGGAGAGTACGTGGGCGCAATGTGCGTGGCTTCGGACAATGGAGCGAATACTTCGACTTCACGACGGGTTTAGATATCTTGGTAACTCCTCGATTACTGTCACCGCCGGATAATATGAGGACATTCAGCGCGGACACTACCCTACGTTGGACGACAGTCAATGGTGCCCAACGCTACAATGTACAAATATCAACGGATTCACTGTTCACAAAAGCGGCTATGCGACTTGACACAGTTCTCTCACGTGATTCATACCGATTCGCCATGCAAGCCAATCAAAGCTTTTACTGGAGAATACGCGCCATCAGCGATGTTGGCAATAGCGCATGGACAAACAAAAGAACCTTCATGAGAGTGCTGACAGCTCCCACACTTATTGCCCCTGCAAATCAATCAATCAATATGCCTTTAACGGTACAGTTACGTTGGTCATTACCAGTGAAAGGGTTGCGCTATGAAATCCAGCTCTCGCGCTCACTCAACTTTGCGACGATACTTGCCGAAGTCAAAGACCTGCAAGACACAAGCTACACGACGATTCTTCCACAAAACGGTGCGGGTTACTATTGGCGAGTGCGTTGGGTTATGAACAATAATGTCGGCGATTGGTCTGCTCCCTACTTCTTTACTACTATACTTGCCGCCCCACGATTAGACAGCCCCGGCGATGGTATGACAGGTGTGAATATCAGACCAACGCTCACATGGCGCATCACTCCTGATGTCGGCTACTATCACTTACAAGTCGGTGTCAACAGAGAAATGACGAATCTTGTCTATCAAGACTCGCTGCTAACAGTAGTCTCTGTGCCGCTTCAACAACTCCAGCCGGAAACGCAATACTATTGGCGGGTCAGAGCAAAAAGTGCCATCGGCACAAGTGCATGGTCACAAGTTTGGACATTCAGAACAGGAGCCAACCCCAATACATCCGTCAGCGACATCATACCCGGAGTGCGCTCCACCATCTACCCCAACCCGAATCATGGGCATTTTACGCTATCGTTTACGCAAACCCTTACGCAGGACATACAACTTACCATTGCAAATCTTTACGGTGACATAGTGGAAAGAGTCTATTGCCTTGCGGGAGCAAATAATATAGACATCAATGTACAACATCTGCCGGCGGGTATTTATTATATCAATGGCAACCCATTTGTGGTACAGCCCTGATACACATAATCCAATGATTTCTCATCATAAGCCCTCCTGCTTGGGAGGGTTTATCGGTGACGCATCATCATAAGTCGCCTATCAACTCACCGACTCTATATGCTTCACGGTTCTATAATAATTGTGCAAAGTCAAAAAGAAACGGATTACTCTCCCTAAACAGAATTGCCAGCAAGCTCCTTCAAGCCCATACAATGGTACAAGCACCAGCGCAAGAGCTAAATCAGTCACCGAACCCATAATCAGTTGATGCTTCATCCACTCACCCTTACCTCTTGCCAAAGCAAATTGATGGAAGGGTTGCCAAAGTCCCTGAAAGAAACCGCCAAGTACCAATGGTAACATATAAGGTACTGCCTGCTGATATGTTTCATTTGCCGACAATGTTATCAAAAACGGTGCAAACACATAAATACTTCCCCCGATAATCATCAACACCATAAGATTAATCAATATCAGCCGATCTTTCAACTTCTTCTGCTGGGAGAAATTCTTAAACATTGTCATACTGATTGATTGCGTTGCCTGAACCATAGGCGTCACCAAATTGCTTCCTACGCCATAGATAGCCGATGATGTCAATGTTGAAAAGTATGGTATCATGATTGGAGCTAACTGGAATGTAGGGACAGACACCAACTTACCAATATAGATATGCCAACCATACTCCTTATTCTCGCTTCTCAATTCCGGCAGCAAATCCCTCCACTGAGTGAACCGAGGCGACAATCGCCACAACACGAATACTCCGCTGCAAGCCATAGCTCCCATACTAAGTAAAAGCGATGCCTCAACAGATAAACGCCCCAAATATATCCATAAGCCCAGCGAAGCCATTGTCAGAAAACGCGACATTACCGTAAACATTGACAAATGATTAACATCGCCAGCACCCTGCACCACGCTTTGCAGAAAAAATTGCAAGACATACGCCCACGATAAAGATGAAGCCACCAACATTGCATTGCGCGTCAGTTCATCATTGAATATTGACGGAAACAATACCGTGACTGCCAGCAAACTCACAGACATCAGCAGCCCCATTACACCCATCACCAGAATCAACACACCATACCATTGACGCACTTTCTCTTTCTCATGCGCACGTGTCAATGCTCGCGTACCCGACAAAAAGTAACCAAACTCGAACAATGGATGCAACATGATGAACAACTGTGTGCACCACGTTACTGCTCCAAATTCCTCTTTGGATAAATAGTTTGTATTCAGTTTCTGGGTCAAGAACGCAAACAATATCCCCAAGATTTGCGAAGCGAACAATACCATAGCCCGACGGGTTTCGGGGGAAGTCAGCAAATGCTTCGCTGTCTTTGCATCCGCCCTTCGTAAAGGCGCGCTCATACGTTTCAAAAAGCCGATCACTGTCTGTTTTTACCTCCTATTCACTTCAAAACTATGGTTTTTCATCACAAGCCACTGCATACGGCACTGCATTGCCCTACCGCACTGCATTGTTCATCAATTCCTCAACTGTCCGTAACTTTGCTTTAAATACATGACATAGAATCTGTAATACATTCACAAGTTAACCGAATTATGAAACTGATAACTTTCCAAGAATTTGACAATATCTTTCAAAAGAATGTGGCAAATGTATTTACATTTTACAATGACACAATGCAATTGGAAACCGGACAACATAATGCCGGATGGCTGCCCGGTCGTATTGACTTACATCAATATGTAAAGTCATCGGCTATTCGATATTATAAGATATATTGTCATTTAGTTGAGAACAATGTTCAATCAGTGTGTGATGTTGGTGGTTTTTTTAGCGCATTTCCTTTAACACTTCATCAGCTTGGTTTTTCGGTGACAATGACCGAAGCACTAAAATATTACAGCGAATCATTTACACCACTTTTCAACTATGTAAGAAGCAATGGCGTCACTATTGTTGATTATGACCCCTTTGAAGAGCCATTCCACGGGAACACAACGTACGATGCCGTCTTTGCATTGGCAGTCATTGAACATTATCCGCACAGTCTGTCATTTTTCCTAAATAACTTGAAATCAATGATGCACCGTAGTGGAATTATGGTAATTGATGTGCCTAATATTGCTTATTTACGCAAACGATTGCGCTTTTTATTTGGAAAGACACCACTAACTCATGCCGCCACTATCTATGATTCCAAGATTCCATTCATAGGACATCATCACGAATATACAATGGAGGAACTTCTTGAAGTAATGAATAAAGCAAATCTTAATGTTGTAACAAAGTTTTATCTGAATTACTCGCCTTCTCGTATTATTTCTGTGAAGAATTTCTTAAAAAATCCTGTTTCTTCCCTACTCTTTATGATTTTTCCAAATCTTCGCGAGACAATTGGTGTTATATCAAAGAAACGATAATAACATTATAGCTGCTGTTATAAAACATAAACATATTGCTTAATATTATTATGAAAATGCTGAACTGATTGTAGTAGTTTTATTGTTTCTTTATCCTGATTATAATTTA
>JAFLBY010000009.1 GCA_017302855.1 Candidatus Kapaibacterium sp. | reverse complement strand
TTTTTTGCTGATGAACTGACAATACAAGGTATGACAGGCAATATCATAGCAATTATCAGTGGAATTTCTTTTGCTTGTTTGGCAATTTTTCTCCGTAAACAAAAAAACTCCTCGACCATTGAATCACTGATACTTGGTAATATCATTATTTTTATATGTGCATTACCGTATATGATATCTTTTTCTCCCAATACATTTAATGAAATCCCCTTTACTAATGGACTTAGCTATTCAGGTTTTTATCTTCTGTGTATTCTGGGTATTTTTCAATTAGGCATCCCATATATATTGTACGGAAAAGCAATAAAGTACGTTAGTGCTTTAGAAGCAACATTATTACCCATACTGGAACCCTTGCTCAACCCAATCTGGGTATTGCTCATTATGCAGGAAGAACCGTCTCCGCTGTCCATAATAGGCGGAATAATTGTAGTCACGGCAATTACAGCTCGAGGTATTATTCAATCACGACATATATCTTGATTACAATTATGATAAAGCGATAGTAAATAATTTAAGCCAAATTCGCCATTCTTGTTAGCTCTCTTTTATTAAGAATAGCAATTTTTTTGCCATGTAAATCAATGAGTTTTTCGCTCTTAAATTGGGATAATTGTCGAATAACACTTTCTGTGGCTGTCCCAACGATACCCGCTATTTCATCACGTGTAAGTGATACATTTAATGCTTCGCCAGATTGGTCTGTGCCAAAAAGTTTTTCTAATTGCAGTAGTGTTTCAGCTAAACGTTCTCGGAGGGTTTTCTGAGCAAGTTCAATAATCCTGTTTTCTGCTTGCATTAACTCCAAGCTCATCATTTTCATTAATGCCATGGAGAAATGATGATTTTTTTGAACAATTTCATTAAACTGCTGAGCAGGGATGAAGCATGTATGGGTTTGTTCCAATGCAATCGCAGAAGTTCGATGATGCTGTTGTGTCAATACAGCCGAGTAGCCCAATATATCGCCTGCTTTGGCAAATCGCAGAATCTGCTCTCTTCCTTCGCTGCCATATTTACTTAGCTTTACCTTGCCTGTGAGTACGCAATACACTCCTCTTGGATTTGTGTCCTCACGGAAAAGCTCTTCAGATGTTTGAAAAAGGATTGTGCGTTTGGAATCTTTCACGCTACGACATTGCTCCATTGTCAAATAAGAAAAAACGGTCTCATTGCGCATACCGCAGATGTCGCATGAGGGCTGATAGATTGAGATTACCGACATACTTTGCTCCTTGTGTGTGTTTTCGAGAGCGAATATACGAAATTTATATTTAAGAGTAAAGAGTCTTAAATATTTTTCTGTCTCATTTCTTGTATCTAAAAATGTCTTTGATTTACAAACAGCAAAGGGAGAAACACGCCATCTCAGAGCATTCCTCCCTTTTGCCTCAGAGTATTACTGTTTTGTGATTCGCACTACTTTCGTTGCACTGTCGGATATCATTTGTAAGACATAGGTACCAGATGGAAGACCGGATAATGACACACTCCCACCTTCTACTGCAATTACGGCAACAACTTTGCCCGCAACATCAAGTACTTCTATTGTATGTGTCGAAGGATCAATAACAAATATTCTATCTGTAGTTGGATTGGGATATACAAGCTGTTCTTCAACTCTATCGGTTTCCGCTATGCTCGTCATCAATGCTGAGTTAGAAACCACATACGTACCATTGATAGTACCGTTAACAGTTCCTTTAACCACATAATCATTACCAAATACAGTATTATTACTTGGCATACTTATATCAGACAATTGACTGACAGAAATTGTTGTATCAGCAGAAGAGATAATTCCAAGTGTGCTTTTTGATTTACCGGACATTTTTTCCCATCCGTTAATCTCGGACTCAGTGAAATACAACTGCATTTCAATACGATTATTCGTACTTGTATCACCTTGTATATAAAAAACTTTTTGAGCGAAACTACGCTTATCCGTTACATGAGTAAAGACACCTTCCCCTGCCTTGAGTATTTGGACTGTTATTTTACCGATATTATTATCACCCAAATTTTTGATTGTAGCTATAATTTTACCTGTTGATGAGTAAAAATCCACTTTTTTGGATGGTCCTATATTGTCAAATGTTGACGAGATAGTATTTTCCACAGGTGATGCCATACCGGTGGACTTTCCTTCAATGGTAAAATCGTCAATCATTACACCATCTTCATCTGTTAATATTGTTCCATTCGTAAATCTGAAGCGAACGTCATCTTTTCCCACAAATTGTGAAATCTTGATACGAGGTTTATGAATATCCATAGAGAAGTTATTAAATCCGGGACCTTCCAATGACCATAAATTATCTGCGTTGTACCAATCTGATCCGGAAGGATCGTCCTTTTTGCCGAGAACTTGCCATGTTACTCCTTTATCAAGTGAATATTGGACATTAAATCCGCCACCGTCACCTGTCATCTGACGATAGGAAAATCCCAAATAATATTCACCTTCTGCGCCGATAAATGAAAATGGTGGTGTTTCGAGAGCATACATATTTCCCGTTGTGCCTTGTCCGCGCCCAATATTGGTAATCCAGCTTTTTTCTCCGGCTATAGTTCCGGATTTATCATTCATGAATTTTTTACCTTTTTCATTTTTTCCCCACATCCATGAATCCAGACCATCACCGGAAAGTGATACATTTCTAAATCCTCCGTCATTTTTATCAAAATTATTCGAATATGGTATTGTTGTTGCTCCGCCGACGATTACTTTTTCTGTTCTAAAAGTATTGCCCGGTTGAACTGTCAGAGTAATTGTATATTCCCCGGGTTGAGTAAATACTTTAAAAGGTTTTTCGAGAGAAGAAGAAGTACCATCACCAAAATCCCAATTCACACTTTCAAAATAAGGCGTTTTATTGGTAAATTGAATTGGTATATTCACCGCAATTACTGAATGAGAAAAATCTGCAATCCCAACTGTAAAAGAACTAACTGTCGGCGAAGTACATTCATTTTCGGAATAATAATCACATTGAATTTTGTCACCATGTTTAAACTGTATATCATTTATGGTTTCTGCTGTCTTTTTTACAGTATCGCCATTGATAATCCAGCGATACTTTGGTTTATTCAAAACACCTTTACTTTTCGCAATAACTGTGGTCGGTACACCCGAAGCCGCAATTACCGTTTCTGAGGTAACAGCAATTTCTACAGAAGGGCGCAATTGCATTGTTATGGGTTGCGATGCCGATGTTTTTTGATTTGATGAAGAGACAATTTCACAAGTAACTCTATCGCCTGTTCGTAAACGCAAAAATGTCGTTCCTTTATTACTTCGTATTATTTCTTTTCCATTTACTTTCCATATATATGTTGGTTTTTTGCCTGCTTGTATTGGCTGAGCGGTAAATTCTAATGGTTGATTTTCACAAAAATCTGTCATTTTTCCGCGTAATTTCACCTTCACTGACGGTGTATAATCCGCAATTTCGAAATCCCACACTCCTCTGCCATACGTACAGAAACGCACAACATTAATCGGTTCGACATATTCGACAGACCAATAAGTCTGATCCGGAGCACCACCGGGTTTTGTACCATACATATCATACCATTTATTTTCTTCAACAACATAAACATAAGGACCTGCTTCCGTTGCCGCAAAAATATATTTTTCATCGGGAGTACACACAATTCTATAAAACAATGTACGAGGTGCATTTTCTGTTAATGGTGTCCACGTTGCTCCATAATCTTCAGAGCGATATACGCCCGGGTTAGAATATCCTGATCCACAAACATAGACTCTTTTTTCATTTATTGGTGAGGGTAAAATACCGTTTCCATAAAAATAATGTCCACCGGGTAAAGTATCTGTTGATTTCGATTGCCAAGTTTTCCCACCATCCATTGATGTGTAAAAATTATTATCTGAAGTCAAAACAAAGCGAATTTTTTTGTTTTTCGGGGAATAATTAGCAGCGGTTATTTGGCTGCCAAAATTAAATGGCAATACTTTTGCCTCAGCTTTTCCATTTACCGAAGTTATATGATATAATTTACCTCCTTTTTCATTTTCAGGTACTCCACCACACATAAACACCGCAGCGGGATTGTCCGGGTCAGCCATCAATGGAGCCATCCATAACTGACCTTTGCTTGTATAATCCCACCATGCACTAAGACCGCCTTTTCTGGGTTCCGGTAAATATGTCAGAAATCCGGGATAGGTCATCCAGAATGTACGACCGCTGTCGGCACTGACCATGTGTCCATAATCACCGCTGATGACTTGTTGAAAATTTAATATTCCGGTATTTGTATCAATTTCCGATCGTTGATAGCCCTGATCTTGACTGCCTGCATACATTATATCGGGTTGATGATAACTTGTTATTGTACTGTAATATTGACTGATATTATGTTTTTTCAGCGATAGATTATTGACGGTTTGCAATTGGTCATAGGAAACATATAAACCACCATGACAACAAATTAATATTACTTCTTTACCAGCTTTATTAAAAAAGGAATTAATCTGCATAATATCCGCATGAAGTTTTGAAGCCGGTTGCCCATAATATTCACCCCATCTGTTTATCACATTCCATGTTTTTCCACCGTCATTACTTTTATAACAATCAACCCATCCGCATGTGATTAAATTATGGTCAGTTCTTGAGACAAAAGTAATATTGCCATCTGCGGTTTTTCCCTGTGTTGTCCATGTTTTTGCGCCATTATTGCTTTTATATAATGTGCCGTCAGAGTAAGCATATAAATACAACGATTTTCCATCATCAAACCCACCGGAAATTTGTGCATTTTGTGCAGGTAAATTTGACAATAAAGAACCCGTACCCGAGTTTCCCAATTTATAGACTGCGCCTTTAGTCGTATAATATGCACTTACTGAAAATTCATTATTTGTCCACAAGGATAAGTCATCCATAGTAGAAAAAACAAATGTATAATTTTTACCAAAATCCATCGAGTGATACAATGCCCATTTAGCCCCCCAAGGACTGCCATTCCATTCTCTTGTGATTAAATAGACGGCATCTTTTGTCCGAGCTGTTTTTTCAATCCATCCCCATTTGTATTTTTCTTGACTTTCCGTTAATCCGGTCAATGGTGAAGCATTTTTCCATGTTTTTCCCCAATCATCAGAGTATTGAGGTGATTGCCCGGACCAACGAAGTAGGCGATCTTTATTATCCACAACAACTCTCAGTCGGTAATTCAACCTTTGTTCATCGTCAATCACTTTCCAATTATTGCCATCCAAGGTAGCTTTCCATATATTGCCGGAAGCAGAGCGCGATATAATTGTATCAGATTTAAGGTCATATTCAGCGGAGGCAGCCGAGCCCGATTGATCTGCACTGCCTCGTTCCCACCAATATCCATTCAATTGACCATTAGCAATCTTTTGTAATCCCTGCGATGAAAGTGTATTTTCTTCATTCGATTTGGCACGAGCTGAACGAATTGCAGACATCGCACTTCGATTACCTTCCTCAATATTACGCCAATCAACATCCGGGGCTGCTCGATGCAATGAATCTATCCAATCTTTGCGTGAAAGTCTTTTTCTTCCTTCTTTATGGAATGGAGGTATCTCCGTTGGAGAAGGTAACCTCATAGCATCCGACACCAATCGTGTTGAATGTTTGGGTTTAGATTTTTTGTTTTTCTGTTTTGCGGCATAAATATCTGCGCCCCAAAATGGACTTGCACACAACACCGCAAGCAAGACAAGAGTAGAGTATATCTTCATATAGATAAGAAGTAAAGAAGTTCAACACATTAATTTTTGTTAAATATACGCATATCTCTGAATTTAGCCAACAGTAAGCTCTTTTCTTGTTAAAGTAGCAGCCTCGTTAAATAGTGTTAAACTTTAGATTATGCGGAAACAAATTGCTACAGAGTTTGTCACTGCGTATATACAACAGCTCCACAGTTGTATTCTATCACCACAAAACCCAATGAGAAATCAATGGGTTTTTTTTATGCTCTCTAGTGCACTTATTGCCGCATACAATCGTTTCTGTTCCCTCATTTTTAGTACATTTCCATGAATAATTTAACTCGTTTTACCCCTTTAACGGATACCATTGCTATTACTATTTTACCCAATGGTTTGCATATTCTGTCCGAGTATGTGCCTACAGTTGAATCGGTTGCACTTGGAATATGGGTCAATGCCGGGTCTCGCGATGAATCCCAAACCACTATGGGTATGGCTCATTTTATTGAACATTTGCTGTTTCGTAGAACAAAAAAACGGAGCAGTGCAGCCATTGCTCGCGCTTTTGAAGATGTAGGTGCTTATGCAAATGCCTTTACGACGAAGGAGCATACTTGCGTCTATGCGCGCAGCTTAAAACAGTATGCCAAGCAAACATTGGACATATTGTGTGAGGTGATGCTTATGCCACAATTTCACCCTCGTGATATCGAAAAAGAAAGGCGAGTTATTATCGAAGAGATTCGCTCTTATGATGATGACCCCGAGGAGATTATTTTTGATGAAGGCGAAAAATTGCTCTTTGGGAAACATCCGCTCGGCGGACAGATTGCCGGAACGGCAGATAGTGTTGCACGGCTCACTCGTAATGACATCATAACATTTTACGAGCAGCGATATGTGGCAAAAAACATGGTAGTCACCGTTGCCGGAAATATGCATCACGATGAAGTGGTTGATATCTGTATGAGAAACTTCGCACATTCATCCATGACAGAATCGGCGGTGCCTAAACGCAAAAAACCACGTATAATTCCATCGCAAACTATTCAACTTCCCAAGGACTTTCAACAATCGCATTTGTTACTCGGCACAATCACTGAAGGGGTTCGTTCGCAGCAACGATATGCCTTTGCAGTTTTCAACACTTTATTGGGCGATGGCATGAGTTCGCGACTCTATCAAAGCATTAGAGAAAAATCAGGGTTAGCCTATTCCATTTATTCATCATTACAATTACTTTCCGATTGCGGTACTCTTTCCATTTATGCAGCCCTTGATCAATCGAAGGTGGAATATGCTCGTGAATCCATAGCCAAAGAAATTGATAAACTTATGCAAATACCATGTTCCGAAAAGGAATTGCAAAGAATGAAATTGCAAGTACAAGCCGGAATCGTCATGTCATTGGAAAGTATGGAGTCACGCATGACCGCAATGGCTAAATCAATACTTGAAACCGGAAAATGTGAAAATGCTGAGGAAATTGTGCAAAAAATAGGCGAAGTCACATCAGAAGATATGTGTTCTTGTGCCAGACTTCTTAGCCGAGAGAAAATATCTGAGGTACTTTTTTCTCCGCATTAGGTTCCGGTAATTCAACAATAAATGCAGCACCATGACCGTGGACAGACTCGCACCAGATCCTGCCATTCATACCTTCAACCAATTTTTTTGTAATTGATAATCCCAATCCGGTTGAGTGCTCCCCGCCCGTGGGCTTAGCACTTAAACGTGTGTATTTTTTAAATAATTTCTGTTTATCATCTTCGGTTAAGCCCGGTCCTTCATCTTGAACGGCAATCCACACACTTCCGTCATGGCTGATTGCAGAAATTCGTATTGTTTTGTCCGAAGGTGAATATTTAATTGCATTGCTCAGTAAATTATCTAAAACTTGGCCAAAACGCTCAAAATCCGCCAATGCCACTATGTTCTTTTCTACACTCGAATAGTCCAAAGTGATATTTTTTCTTTCGGCATTATTTTGATGTCTGTCAATAACGGATTGTACTACTCTGAAAATGTGAATAGAAGCAATGGTAAAATTAAGTGATCCTGTTTCGATTGAATTAGCATCAAGCAAGGCAACAATAAAATCCAGCATCTGTTGTGCAGATTTTTTTACTTTTTGAGAAAGTTCGGATAATTCTTTCTTGGAGAATCTTTCTTCGTAGCGTAACTGAGTTTCTGCAAGAAGCATAATACTTGCGACATAATTTTTTAAATCATGAGCGACAATTCCCAGTAACTCGTTTTTTTCATTATTCGTTTCGGTCAGCTGATCTAATGTTTTGGCTAATTCTTTATTAATATACGCCGTTTCTTCTTGTTTTTTTTCAATTTCTTTGTAGGCAATAGAAAGTGAGTGTTCCTTATGTTCCAATTCATCCAAAGTGCGAGCAAGTTCAACATTTTTCAGACGATAAATTTCTCGTTCTTTAAGCGCTTTTTCAATTGCAAGTCGTGTTTCCATGACAGCAATTAATTTTTGTTTATCAGCATTTAAAATTTGGTCACGAATTTTCGATGAAGCCACAAATAATCGTAAAGATTCTTTATATTCACCCATCATTTCTGCCGAAGCCGATGCTCCAAGCAATAAATCGGCTTGTATAGTTTTTGCACCTATTTCTTCGGCTATTTGAATTCCTTCGGCATAAATTGCAAGCGATTCGCCATAATTACCGGCAAGTCGTTCCGTTGCACCAATTTCTAAGAATACTTCGGCACGACCTTGTGGTTCATTTAATTCTGTATAAATAGAAAGTGCCTCGCGATGGCATTTGAGAGCCATCTCAAAATCATTGCGGCGTTGATAGACATTCCCAATATTGGTTAAGCATGTGGCATAACTATGTTTATCGCCAATTTGTTTTGTTAATTCAAGAGATTGATTCTGATAATCCAAGGCAAGTTCATATTCGGAAAGCAACTCATAGTTCTGCCCGATATTGCGAAGAGTTTTAGCAATTCCGAATTCATTGTGGAACTCTTTGAAATACTCTAATGACTGAAACAAATACTGTAAAGCAGTTTGATGATGTTTAAGTTTATAATAGACTCCCGCAATATTGTTTGAGGCAATTGCAATACCCTGTTTATCATTTGTTTCTTCTTGGATGGCATGAGCTTTTAATAAATAGGCTAATGCCTCATCAAATTGGGCAACCATTTGATAACAATTCCCGATATTGCTATAACACATTGCCATACCGAACTTATTGCCCATCGCCTCGAACAAATGCAATGCAAAGGTATGCGACTCAAGGGCAGAATCATAATTGCCCAGACGGAATTGAATGTTGCCAATGCCCGAATACACTTGGGCTTCACCGCGTTTGTCGCCAATTTCCTGAAAAACATTGAGTGCTAACTGTGTGTAGCGAAGTGCTTCATTATAATTGGAAAGCATGAAAAAAGCACTGCCGGAATTATGCAATCCCCGAGCTACGCCTTCTCTGTACATCGCTTTTTCGGCATAGGCTAATGCAACTCTCGCCATTTCAAGAGCCGTAGTGGGCGCAGCACCCTGTAACCGCCACGCCTTATCATTAAGAGCGTCCGCTTTACCTTTGTCGTCCTTAACGCCACTGATAACTTCATCAATGTAAGAAGGAAAAAACTGCTTATCTCTATGTTCTGTTTGATGTTCCAATAGAATGTGTCCTAAATCACATAAAGAGTATGCAAGAAATATACCAATCGCGACTTATTCTAAACTTAGAAGTTTTATCTTTAATATTTTCAGATAGTTATTTACACTTAAAACGTGTAACGCCATCCAAGCTTTACTTCCCATAGTTTCTGTTGTCGTAAAGCATTTGCCGATGCATTGTTGTTCACGGCAGAAGTTGTAAGCTGAAGCACGACATTATCCAAGAAGCCTTTATCAAAGAATGCGCTTAAGGGGATATCTATGGAGAAGTTATTGTTTGACGCCAAATCCCCAATGCTGCCACCGACGCGCCACTGTACATCTCCAACAATTTGGCCTGCTAGCGATACATTAGCATTGCTGATATCGCCCACATTTCCATCGAAATTAATTGTAGCTTCACGTATAAATGTGCCTTGTAAGAGCGAACCAAGTTGGCTGGTAATCAAGGACGACGCGCTGCCTGATAAATCCCCGACAAGACTGCCACCTTGCCCAGATGATTGCGAACCGAACAACTCCGCCTTCGTTCTGCCAAAAACAAGCAACATAAGTGCGTTTTCTGTCAATTCTTCTTTGCTGCCGGTGCCCGGTACCTTATCTATTGCATAAGAAAATGACACTATCGGTTCTTTTTTCGTTCCCTCAATTTTTACCTCGACAGTATATTCTTGCTGTTTTGAGTCAAAAGTTCGTTTTTGGCGCAATATTGCGGTTAAATTCATCCGCGGATTATCTAATTGACCCGTTTCAAAATTGACACTTCCACCCGCAGACAATGTTTTGACAAACTCGTATGTGGATTTATCTTGCACAACTAATTCACCAAACATTTGGAACTGTCCGAAGGGTTCTCTCCGAAACAGTAAAGCCACATTTTTATCTTTTGGATTAACGTATGCTATCAATCGTTCAAAATTTCCGAGTATCATTGTCAATTTAAATTTATTGGGCACAATCAGAATATTCATGTCATACTTCATTTTGTCCACAATACTTGCATTAATCTTCACCTCACCTTTTTTTGTTGCTGTTTGCTGAGGTGGCTTATCCATCGCACTCGTATCATTGACAGTTTTTATAGAATAAGTATGTTTTCCGGAAACGGTATCTTTTTCATAGCGAAACACAGAGATTTTTTTCTGGAATTTTTTATCGGGAGGCATCGTAATATCTGCATCTTTGACAACAATATCGCCGGTCAGCACAGGTTTGTCCAAAGTACCTCGCAAATGTATTGGGTTTTTTCCACTTGCAATAACAAATTTACCATACATGGTAGGCATTGTTGCTTCGCTTGCAGGGCTCAATACCATTAACTCGGGTGAACGAATAATAATATCGAGATACTCTATGCTGAATCCATCAACAAGAACAGATCCCGTTAGTGATGCACGCCCTTTCGGATAATCATTACCGTCATTGGCAACAAGCACCGTATCTATAGTCACAGTATTATTGCGCAAAGTCATCTTTCCAGCTGCTTTGTATAGAATGTTCGACGACAATGTAACAAATGATGCTTTGTAAAATCGCACAGTACCGCCATAATCCAATTTATCGCCAACAATACCTTTAACCGTAATTTGTGCGTCGCCCAATCCTTGTACTTTTGTAACTCCCGGAATAAATGGCGCAACTGTCGCCAATGATAATTCTTTAGCATTAGCTTCAATATCTATCGGTTTTGTTTTACTCCAACGATTTTCAATCTGTTGTAATGCAATATTTAATGGTAGTGCATTAACACGAATTGTCATTGTTGTCGGATTGCCTTGCAAGAGTGAATTTACGATTCGTAACTCTCCGGTAATAACAGAATCTTTACTTTCAGCGTGAATTACTTGATCGCCAACATACACATTATTATACTTTATTTTTTTTATTGCTGTTTGTAATGTCATATCCGGATTGGAGAATTTCCCATTCGCCGTCAACACCAATGAATCAATTTTCCCTTCAAGTGTTTGAAGTAAAGACTTTACTGAGCCATCAATAAAAGGAAAAGTGACGATATCCGGTAAATCAAAGCCATAAATACCAACATTAAGATTGTTGAATTTTTCAGTGGAAGCAAGTCCCGAAATGCGCAATATCTCTCCGCCATTTCTTTGAATAAAACATTGTTTCAATAATAATCCATGTGTAGAAAATTGTCCGATAATATCTGTTGTTGCATTCCAATGATGCTCACCGAATGTAAATTGCAGCGATGAAAGTATAAAACCAAGAGAATATTCTTCCACGGAGAGTATGCCTCTTAATTGCGCCGTAAACTGATGAGCAATATCTGCTCCGACAAAAACATCCGCCTTGTTTTTTCTCATCATCAAATACAATGAGGGTGAATAAAGATGCAAGTCATTTACAGATAATGCCGTATCAACCCTAAGTGTTACAGAAATAAATTCAAGAGTAGAGGTATCTTTTTCATGGAACATACGCGATTGAAAGGAAGCAGAAATGTTTTCAGAGCGTATATCATTATCCGCTGTTTTTATATGCAATGATGTACAAGAAACTGTATCAATATTGATGTCGCTGAAATTTCTGTCTCCTTTTATCTTGCCTTTTATTTTACCGCGTATATCTAAAGTTATGTCCGGCACAAATAACTCGACAGGCGACAAATCCCGACATTCAATAAAAAATTGGGCATTAACGGGCTTCAGGAAAACCTCTTGTGTTGGTGGAGTAATTACTTGATCAGGTACCGATATTCCACGAACAGTATTCGTCTTTTTTGTTGCATTATCTACTATGGAAGTGATATTTCCTGTTACTCGCTGTACCAATCCAAGAATTGAAAAATCGCCGTTTATATCCGCATCAAATGGTGTTGATCTTACACGTATTGAACGATTATGATAATTCTGCCTCTTCATAATACATGACAAAGTAAACGGCATCAATGCGCGATCTTTGAGGAGAAATTGCTGCATATCCGCTTCGATAACTCCGGTCAATGAGTCTATGTGGGTACCTTGAACATCCACACTAAGTGCACCACTCAACAATAAATCCAGATCAGGGTCCGCTGCAAGATGCCCAACATCAATATTGGTAAATGTTGAGTTGAACTTACTTAACGGATAATCCAAATCACGGAAATCAAAATTTCCCGACCCTTGTAAAAAAGAGTAAGTGTCACCCGAAAAAACATCAACACTATCGGCAACGGTTGAGTCGGCAAGCCCTAATCGAATCGTGTCAAGGACAATGAAACCGCCATTGCGACACGATGCCTTTAGGTCAAGATGACTAAAATAACGACCCGCAAAATGAGATCGTTGTGACTGAATATGCATTTCTGTTGCCAGTTCTTGCAAGGAAAATCCCTTTCCTCGGGTCTGCATACGTCCATTCAATGAACTTTCCACTGATTGGCTATGAACTATTGGGGCAAGATTAAGTGCTGAATACGCTATATCGGCATTATACCCGAGAGTATCACGCAAGTAAAGAGACAATTTGCCGCTTACAGAGCCGGAACGGGTAGAAATTGGCTGAACATCAATATATATGCTGTCTTTTGGAAAACCGTAAATATATCCTTTGGAAATTTTTGCAACACCGATAAAATCAAGAGCGGGCAATTGAAGGACTATTGCATTGTTGCGAACTTCATCATAGGAAATGGCACTTTTTTCAAGCCATGCTTCAAAAGAAAGTTGATCGCCTTTGGTGATATTGCGTAAACGCCCTTCCGCTTTTAAAAAAGAATGCTCAGTAGTGGCTTTAATAGTTGAAACCGTCAAATCATTGAGCGTACCATGCGCTTTCAATGTCATGCCATAGACACCTGTAAAATTGGCATAAGGTAAAAAAGCACATAAATCATTACCATAAAATTTCGTTGCATCAATATCAAGTAATATTTGGGTACTGTCCGGATTAAAACCTTTAAATATATTATCAAGGACAAATGCATTGAGGGAAAGATCAGTGTTCGGTGTCCGGACATGAACATTTTGCAAACGCGCAGCACTTTGTGAAATGTGAGCATCACATCCAAGATTGTGGAGAGTAAAGCCGGACATAACCTCAACAAAAGAGAGATTGGAGAGAGCTATATCGAAGTGCTGCTTCGCAATATTCGCACCTCCACTAACTGTGCAATTCATTTGTTCTAAGCGCATTTGATCAAACATGAACGCAGAACGAAATGGAGGTCGTACAGCAGTGGAATCATATCGCAGAATGGAGCAATCCCGTAACTCTAAAGAGCCCAGTGTAATATCCCAATCAAACGGTTTACCGGTAGTGGTGTCGCTCGTGGGAGCAACAATTCTTTCTATATTCCACACGCTGTCTCGATTACGAATCATGCGTATAGTTGCCCCATGAATTGCAATACATCCCACAGATATGGTCTGCCTTGAAAGCGCTTGCATATCGGGATTGAGTGTAATCTTAGGAATAATGGCAACTGTATCGCCACCTTCGGCTTGCACAACAATCGAACGTATTTCGAGGCCGGCGTCCCAAAACAGCTCAAAATCACGGATATGTATCGAACCTAATATTGACTCGTTTACCTCATCCATTACCAAGCCCAGAACAAATTGTCGAACCGGTTTTAACTCCAAGACTAAAACACTTGAAAACGTTATAGTTCCAATAATGGCTAAGCAAGTTATCAGTAAACCCTTCGATAAACGAAAAAGTAAGCCACGGCGATTTTTTTCTGCTTCGCTATGCTCAGTGATTATTGGTGCGTTATGTGGAGTTGTGTCTGCCATATATGCAAAAATATGTCCTTACTGCTTCCGATGACTAAACGATGAATGACTTAGAATAATGTAGAAGAGAGATAAACATACCTTGGTACATCACTTCTTTACAAAAAAAAAGGATCATCTTCACCAAAGACAATCCTTTCCATACGATGAAAAAGGGACGTAACCTACCATTTCAGTACATTCACTTCATCCACATACACAGTTTGCTTTTTGCGGAAAAGAGCAAGTACAATAGCCAATCCAACCGCTGCTTCTGCGGCAGCCACAGCCATGACGAAAAACACAAATATTTGTCCCGCACTGTCACCCATAAATTGACTAAAACTTACCAAAGTAAGATTGACGGCATTGAGCATCATTTCGATTGACATAAAAATGACTATAGCATTGCGGCGTACAATGACCCCTACGACGCCAAGCATAAACATTATTGCTGATAAAATCAGATAAAATTCCAATGGTATGGTTTGAAGCATTTTTCTCTCCCTTTAAGTAACTTTGTAAAAATTATTCAGTTCGGCGATAGCCGTGATGAGCCATATTTGCCCCCATCGGCATAAAACTTTCATTATCCGGTAATGACCATGTCCCGAGACCATCAACATAACGATTGAACATACAAAAAGCAGCAGCAATAAGTACGGTATCATGTATTTCTCTGTCTGTGGCTCCTTGATTATGCGCCGATTTTATATCTTCGGGAAGCACAAATTTACCACCTTGTTGTACTTTATGTGCTATTACCAATAGTGCTTTTAACTTGTCGGAAATTTCTGTATTGGCAAGTCCCGACTTTATTTCATCAATGAATCGTGCATCTTTGCCTAAATGTACGGCGGCTGCGGCGCCATGAGATGTATGACAAAAGTGGCAATCATTTTTGTATGAGACAGATGAAGCAATTATCTCCCTTTCTGCGAAAGTAAGTGTTGATTCTCCTCGCAACAAAATATCTGCAAGTTCACCCAAGGGTTTGGCAGTATCGCGGCGATAATCAAGCAATCCGACAATACCCGGCAGCACATCATTATGTAGGGTAATATGCGCCATCAGACAGATTCTTTCTGTTGCTTTTTAGCTAAAAGAATGGAACCAACGATGGCAACAAGTAAGAGCAATGATATAGCTTCAAATGGGAACAAATACTCTGTAAACAACACTGTGCCTATGGATTCTGCCGTGCCATTGAGGGCTGCTTTATCACTTAGTTGATTGTATCCGGTGGGCTGACCAAAGAATGCAATGGCAAGTTGAGCTATCATTAAAACGCCCATAGAAACTGCTATACCTGTTCGAACATTAAACCGTTCATTTAATGCACTTTCTTTACCAAGGTTTAGCAACATCACCACAAACACCACCAATACCATAATAGCACCGGCATAGACAAGAATCTGAATAGCAGCCAGAAACTGCGCATTTAACGTGAGGTATAATCCTGCAAGTGCAAAAAAATGAAGGATTAACGACATCGCAGAAGCAACGGGGTTTTTATTGATAATCACAGAAACGCCTGTTGCAATTGCCGCAATGGCAAGTATAGAAAATAGTATGACTGTCGTACTCACGTATGCTCTCCGTAATCTTTGGATAAATATTACAACAAAAATAAAAAAAAGAGACTCAATGATGCATATTTCAGACCATCGAGTCCCTCATAGAGAAAAAAACTTATTATGGGAAGATACCAAGTTGATAATACGATACCGCAATTTTATCAATAGCCGATATGAAAGCAGCAACACGCATATCATGAACATTTTTCTTTGTGCGCCAGATATTCATAATTTCATGATAGGAAGAAATCATCGTATCCTCTAACCCTGAGTTTACAAGATCTTCTTCATCAGCACCGCGAGTAAGCATTGAGCGTTCTTCTGCCGATAATGAATGGCCTGTTAATTTTTCGACCATGCTGACCAAGTTATGATTGCCGCGCTCATCGAAACGTTTATCCATACGACCAAAGCGAACATGGGAAAGATTTTTTAACCATTCAAAATAAGAAACAACAACACCGCCTGCATTCAAGAACATATCAGGGATGATGAGAATACCTTTTTGTAAGAGAATAGGTTCTGCTGCCGCTGTGACAGGTCCGTTCGCGCCTTCGGCAATAATTTTGGCTTTAATTCTACCCGCATTGCCTAAGTTGATTTGAGCTTCTAAAGCACATGGAGCAAGGATATCACATTCATATTCCAAAACTGAGTTACCGTCTTCGATAAATGAAGCGCCCTCAAAACCCTTGATTGAACCCGTAGCATCATAATGTTTTTTGAGTGCGGGAATATCCAAACCATTCGGATTAACTACCGCACCATCCCATTCGATAATGCCTGTGATAACACAACCATGTTCAGCTAAGAACAAAGCACTGTGATAGCCAACATTACCAAAACCTTGCACAATCACTCGTTTATCTTGAAGACCCGGTTCTAAGCCGATTTGCTTCATTAACTCTACATCATTGACTGTTTCACGTACGCCGAAGAATAAGCCGCGACCTGTTGCTTCGGTACGACCACGCACACCACCTTGTGGAATAGGCTTTCCTGTGACGCAAGCAATTGCATCAATTTCACGACCATTAAAGGCAGTGTATGTATCGGCAATCCATGCCATCTCACGTGCACCGGAACCATAATCAGGCGCTGGTACGTCCACAGCCGGACCGATAAAGTTTTTGTGGATAAGTTCTACTGTATAGCGTCGTGTGATACGCTCTAAATCCTCTACAGAATAATTTTTCGGGTTAATTTTAATACCACCTTTACCACCGCCGAAAGGTACATTCACAACAGCACATTTATAGGTCATCAATGCAGACAAAGCCATTACTTCATCTTGATTAACCATATCGCTGAAACGAATTCCACCTTTACATGGGAGTTTATGCTGACTGTGTTCGGAACGCCATGCTTGAATTACCTGCACTTCACCTTGTATTCTTACAGGGAATTGCATATAATAAACCGAATTGCATGCACGGATTTGATCTAATAAACCTTTAGGATACTCAAGTAAAGCTGCTGCTTTATCAAAATTCATGTTTACTGACTCAAAAAACGGAATATTTTCCGGATTATGAGAAATGTCGTGATGTAATGTGGACATAAATAATTTTTAGTTAATTGTGAATAATTACGGTTACAAAAATACACCCTTTGAGGAATACTCGAAGGGTAACAAGACTTACAAATTGCCGCGAGATGCCTGTTCGCGCTCAATTGCCTCGAACAATGCCTTAAAATTGCCTTTGCCGAATGACTCCCCGCCTTTGCGTTGAATAATTTCAAAAAACAAGGTAGGGCGATCTTCAACCGGACGTGTAAATAATTGCAGCATATAGCCTTTATCGTCACGATCTACCAGAATTCCTAATTCACGCAGAATGGATATTTCTTCATCAATATTGCCAACACGCTGCAATAAATCATCATAATACGCATCGGGAGTACGAATAAATTCTATGCCATTTTGTCGCAATGCTTTAATAGTTTCGATAATATTTTCCGATTCCATTGCCACATGTTGCACACCTGCGCCATTATTAAATTGTACATATTCCTCAATTTGTGATTTTTTCATACCTTCGGCAGGCTCATTTATAGGGAATTTTATCCACTTATTCTCATTGGCAACCACCGTAGAACGCAATGCTGAATATTCGGTAGAAATATCTTTATCATCAAATGATACAAAACGGCTGAAACCAAATACATCATTGTAAAAATTCACCATATTTTCCATTTGATTCCAATCCATATTCCCAACAATATGATCAACATATTGTAATCCAACCGATTGTGCAAGCATGTCCTTTGGGGTGGGTTTGAATCCGGGAAGGAATATCCCCGTGTAATTTTTTCTTTCGACAAAGGTATGTATAACATCACCATACGTTGCTACCGCACTCAAAGTGACACTGCCAAATTCATCTTCAACCGTATATGGTTCAGTAACGGGCGTAGCTCCGCGAGATGTTGTGATGGCAAAAGCTTCGGTGGCATTGGCAACCGTTAATGCTATGTCCTTTACGCCGTCCCCATGTTTCACCAAAAACTCATTCGCAGGATGCGCCGCCGTTAATGGTGTGGTCAAAACAAAGTTAATTTTATTCTGACGTAAACAATACGACGCTGTCTCACGATGTCCCGTTTCCGGTCCACGATACGCCACTAATTCAAAACCAAAAGCTCGACGATAATAATATGCTGCTTGACGAGCATTGCCGACATAAAATTCCAAGTGATTTGTACCTAAGATTTCGAACAAATCATGGCTTTCTGTTGCTAATTCGGCAGATGTTTGCATTCGCTGTAACTCCCTAAAAAATAATATTTATTGTTCATTCATAATAAGTTCAGGCATATCGGCGATAAGTTCTTCCACCGTTGCCAGCATCCTGTCATTTTGTAATGGCAGCCCCGTACTGATTCGCACACATGTCGGCATACCAAATCCTTGCAATGGGCGAGTGATAATACCCTTTCTGAGCAAACGCTCATAAAGTGCTTGGGCATTTTCTACCGAAAAACACTCAATCATAATAAAATTGGCTGCCGAGTAAGGAACACGCAAACCCCACTCCAAAGTTTTTGCATAAATTCGACGTAACTCACTACTATTCATTTCAACTGTAGCACGCAAAAACTCTTCATCTTGTAATGCACCCAAGCCCGCTGCGGCTCCGGGACCCGTAGGATCGAAAGATAATTTGACACGCATCATCGCATCAATAATCTCCGGTGAAGCAATCCCATAGCCAATGCGCAAAGAAGCCAAACCATACACTTTTGAAAATGTCCGTAATGTTAAAACATTGGGGTATGTGTAAGATAATGAGTCGGGATAATCTTGTTCCAAATCACGGCTGTATTCAAAGTATGCTTCGTCCATTATCACCAGAACGGAATCAGGCACTTTTGCCATAAGTCGTTCATATTCTTCGCCTGTGATATATGTTCCCGTTGGGTTATTAGCATTTGCTATATAAAGAATTTTCGTTGTCGGCTCAATGGCATCTGCAAGTGCATCAACATCAAAACGATAGTCTTTAGTCAATGGTATAAGTTTCTTTTTAGCACCCGAAAGTGATACAGCAACAGTGAATCCTGCAAAAGTGCCTTGCGCTGACAACAATGTATCATGTTGCGAATCCGTAAATGCTCGAATGGCTGTGTGTATCAATGCATCAGAACCATTATGGCAGATTACTTGCTCAAACCCAACACCAAAACGCTGCGCAATAGCTTTACGCAATGCCATACCACCATCATTGTAAATAGATGCTTTTTCAACAGCTTGTTTAGCATATTCTAATGCAATCGGCGATGCACCCAATGGATTCTCGTTCGATGCCAATTTGATTAAATCGGTCAAACCATATTTTTCACGGATTTCTTCAATGGATTGCCCCGGTTTATATGCCGCCGAGTTTTGTATGTTTGAAGGTAATATAATCATAACTGCAAGTATTGTTTAGGTCTGCAAAACTACGAATGATGAACGATACAGTACAACATTCACTTGAGGATTTTTCTATTGTGATGCACCGATTCCACGATGAACCGAACAAATATAACACTGCTCTCTCTTATCAAGCTGATTCCTTTTCGTAATTTGCACAATATTATCGAAGCGCAAACATGGAGTCCATCATAAAATTATTGCCGGAGTTTCTGGCTAATCAAATTGCCGCAGGCGAGGTTGTCCAAAGACCGGAATCTGTTATTAAAGAACTTGTCGAAAATGCGATTGATGCCAATGCAACAAGCATAGCTGTTGTCATACATCAAGCCGGCAAATCACTCATGCACATTATTGACAATGGAAAAGGTATGTCTCCCGAAGATTTGCCTCTTGCAATTAAAAGACATGCAACAAGCAAAATAGCTTCGGTGGATGATTTGCACAGAATTATGACTTTAGGATTCAGAGGCGAAGCCCTTGCTTCAATTTCTGCCGTGGCTTTGCTCGAAATTCGCTCCAAACAAAGCAATCAAGACATCGGATACAGATTATTGGCAGAACCGCTCAAACCCGAAACCATCGAACCATTCCATTGTGATAAAGGTACTCAAGTCATTGTGAAAAACCTTTTTTTCAATGTTCCGGCTCGTAAAAAATTTCTACGTTCCACCATTACGGAATTTAGGCATATTTCCGAAACAATGATCAAGTTTGCTTTGGCAAGACCCGATATTCGTTTCAGCTTCTCCGATGAAAAATCAGCAATCATAGACGTTCATCCCGAATCATTGCAAGAAAGAATCCGATCTCTGTGCGGTAATGCCATTGCCGATGCCCTGCATGAATTACACTTTGAACGCGATGGCATACTATTGAACGGCTATGTCGGTAATCCTTCAACAGCACAACACACAAGAGGAAATCAGTATTTATTTTTAAATGGACGAGCTATTGTCAGCCGTTCCTTAAATTTTGCCATTTCTCAAGTCTATGAGCCATTTATTGCAAAAAACACTTTTCCTTTTTTTGTGATAAATATTTCTGTTAATCCCGAATCGGTTGATGTGAATATTCATCCTCAAAAGCATGAAGTAAAATTTGATAATGAAAGGGCTCTTTTCAGTATAATGCAAGAGGCAACATTAAAAGCATTAAATACTGTTCATGATATTCCGGTCATTACTTCACCGGAATTTATTGCACAACAACCTTTTGCATCATTCGGCAATAATAATGAATTAGTAAATCGAGTAACAGGTGAAATAATATCACCTTCATCGTCCAAAAACATATCCGGTTCTTCGCCAGATTTCAGACAGCAAATTCCTTCATCAAAACATAGTGAATGGAACTCGAAAAAACCATTTATTTCACAACAAGAAATAAGCGCGTATGAAGCATTATTCGGAAAAAACTCAGCACAGGATAACGATGTAACTACTCCCCTTTTTACACCGGAAGAACAATCGTTGACTGTATCGCAAATCCACAATAGCTATATCGTATATCAATCTGCTGATGGATTATATATCATAGATCAACACAATGCCCATGTGCGAATACTCTATGACAAAGCAATACAATCACTTACAATAGAAAAAAATACACAGGAATTACTGTTTCCGGTTACGGTACCATTAACAACAACGGAAAAAATGCTTGCAGAAGAATTATATGAAAATCTCCTTGATTTCGGATTTTCGTTTTCTTTCGATAATAATACGGTCATTATTACAGCAGTGCCATCTCATGTGCCGCACGGTAAAGAGGAGCAAGAACTCAAAAAATTATTAGCACATATTGAAGAAGATATTTCATCGGCACAATTAGATGCTCAAAGAAAAATCGCATTAGCGTATGCTCGAAGTCATGCAATTTCTTCAGGCACGGTATTATCACAAGAAGAAATGAAAGCTATTGTTCATGAAGTAGAAAAAATGGGCAAAAAGCCAATTAATCCTTATGGTAAACCCATTATGATGAGTATCTCACTTGAGGATTTTATTCGAACATTTAGAAATTGATATGACAAGAATTATCACACCGGAAATATGGGGAAGAAATTAAAATTCAATTTTTTATCTCAATATGATAGCGTAAGAAAAAATCATATTTACAGATTATATGCACAAACAATATTCTTATGAGACAATACAGAATGTATATGGCGCTTAACAGGATATTTATATTTCCCTCCCAAAATATTGGTATAAAGTATCCGTAACTTTTATACCGACGCATTTTTCCAGTTCATGTCTTTCAGCTTTTTTCACATTTTCTACCGACCCAAAGGTAATTAACAATTTTTGAGCAGTTTTTTCTCCGATGCCGTCAATACCTGTCAATTCCGTTTGAAATGTACGCTTATCACGCAGTGTACGATGATATTCGATGGCAAAACGATGCGCCTCATCACGTAATGATTGAATAAGCCGTAATGATGTTGATGTTTTGGGTAACATCACAGATTCTGATTGAAATGGCAAAAATATTTCTTCTAACCTTTTCGCTAAACCAATAACAGGAATCTGAGGATACAAACCAAGAATCGTCAAAACTTCAACAGCAGCAGATAATTGTCCTTTACCACCATCAATAATAATAAGATCAGGTTTTTCTGTCTTTTCTGCTAAGACACGACTATAACGACGTTCAACCACTTCACGCATGGCTGCAAAATCATCATTTCCTTGTACTGTTTTTAGCTTAAATCGGCGATAATCATTTTTTTTCGGTTTACCATCAATAAAACATACCATTGATGACACATAGTCAGTTCCTTGAATATGCGAATTATCGAAACACTCGATGCGACGCGGTGGTGAAGATAAACGCAAATCTCTTTGCAATGCAGCAATGCCACGCGGTAAAGCATTTTCTTTTGCGGCTCTTTGCACATGAAGTTCACGCAATAAATAATCGGCATTCGTTTTTGCCAATGAGATAAGTTTCTTTTTATCGCCAATTTTAGGAATAGTAAATTCTATACGAGAACCTCTGCGTTTTTCAAGCCACTCTGCAATAATGTCAGCACTTTCAATTTCTTCTTGCAAAATTATTTCTTCAGGAATCATATCCGTATCAATATACCATTTTTCAACAGTTTGGCGCAATATCTCCGATTCTGTTTGTTCAACGGAATTACCGATATAAAAATGTCGTTTTCCAATCATTTTTCCTTCACGCACGGTAAAGACAACAACGCAAGCATCTTCATCATCACGAGATAAAGCAAAAATATCTTGATCTTTATCATCGGCAGATACTATTTTTTGTTTTGAAACATATTCTTTTAAAATGACTAAACGGTTTCTTAATTCGGCAGCGCTCTCGAAGCGTAAATCATCAGCAGCACGCATCATTTCTGCTTCAATATTTTGTTCCAATTCCTTGGTTTTTCCTTGTAATATAGCAATTACACTTTTTATATGCTCCATATAATGAATTTGATTAACTAATCCTTCACAACCTCCCTCACATCGTTTAATATGATAATCAAGACACACCTTGTATTTTTTTTTCTCAATAGACTCTTCTGTTAAGGGCAAATCACAACTTCGCAATGGGAACATTGAGCGCAAGGTATCCAATAAATAATACATATAACGCCCATCAGTATAAGGTCCGAAATATTTACTTCCGTCACGTATTACTTTTCTCGTAGAAAATACTCGTGGAAACGGCTCTTTGGTTATCCGAATATAAGGATACGTTTTATCATCTTTCAATAAAACATTGTATCGTGGCTTTAATTCCTTAATGAGATTATTTTCGAGCAAAAGTGCTTCGGGCTCTGAATCCGTGATTATTGTTTCTATATCACGGATTTTTGCAATCATAGCCATACTTTTTGCATCACGCTTTTTTCCTTGAAGAAAATACTGACTTACCCTGCGCTTCAAATTTTTTGCTTTTCCAACATAAATCACCACACCCTTATCATTTTTGAACTGATAGATACCCGCATTTGTCGGCAACTGAGGCAGCAAATGTTTGATATATGTATTTTCAGATTCTGTATTCATAGCCTTTGTTTTTGTTTTCATGGAGAAATCACGTAACTTCGCAATATACGATATAGACGCGAATTACAATAATATCAGTCACGAGTTTGAAATCTATGCAAGCAACAACACCTTCGAAGAGCGACATGCAACGATCGCTAAGTCTTTTTGACTCAACAATGTTAGTCATTGGTTCCATGGTCGGCAGCGGCATCTTCATTGTCAGTGCGGACATCTCACGCCAAGTCGGCAGTCCTTTCCTTTTACTGTTAGCATGGGCTTTGACAGGGGTCATCACACTGATAGCTGCTCTCAGCTATGGCGAACTTGCCGGCATGATGCCCTCCGCAGGCGGTCAATATGTTTATCTGCGCGAAGCATATAATAATCGTATTGCTTTTCTCTATGGATGGACACTTTTTCTTGTCATTCAAACTGGAACTATTGCTGCTGTTGCCGTAGCATTTGCAAAATTTACCGCTGTCTTTTTTCCCGCAGTCTCTGAAAATTCACAACTATTTTCACTTCCTTTGGGGCAATCTTCATTTACTATTTCCGGTGCACAAATTCTTGCCGTCATCAGTATTTGGGTCTTAACGCTCATTAATATTCGGGGTGTGCAAGCCGGTAAAATTGTCCAAAATATCTTTACTTCATCAAAATCATTGGCACTTGCCTTTGTCATTTTACTCGGTATCATTATCGGGAGTAATGCTAATGCCATCAATGCAAATTTTGGTGATAATTTTTTTGTCATTCATGGCGATGCTTCCAACCTTGATCTATGGTCATTATTTCTTGTCTTTTGTGCTGCATTAGTGGGAAGTATTTTTTCAAGTGATGCCTGGAATAATATTACATTTACCGCAGGTGAAGTGCGTAATCCCAAGCGTACCATCCCTTTAAGTTTAGCTATTGGAACGGGTATTGTCACATTATTATATATTACCGCAAATATCTCATATCTTATGGTATTACCTTTACATGGTGATGCGATGGCACTCGATGTAATCGGCAAAGGAATACAATATGCTGTCAATGATCGTGTGGGAACTGCTGCAATATCTGTTATTTTGGGCAATAATGCAGTGTTAGTGATGGCTGCATTAATTATGGTTTCGACATTCGGTTGCAATAATGGGCTTATTCTCTCCGGCGCAAGAGCATATTATGCGATGGCAAAAGATGCTTTATTTTTTAAGCAGGCAGCGGAATTAAATAAGCAAGGTGTCCCCCAAAATGCACTTATTATTCAAGCGATTTGGGCTTCCTTACTTTGTCTTTCCGGTGGCTATGGCGCACTGTTGGATTATGTCGTCTTTGCAGTATTACTTTTCTATATTTTGACTATAGCCGGAATATTTATTTTACGGAAAAAACAACCATCGGCAGAACGTCCTTACAAAGCATTCGGTTATCCTATTTTACCCGGTCTTTATATTGTTCTTGCTTCAATCATTGCACTTGTTTTGCTCTTTGAAAAAAGTGACACCTCTTTACCCGGTTTATTCATTGTTCTTCTTGGCATCCCCGTCTATGAATTTATGAAGAGAAGATAAACAATGATTACGTTTAAAAATTGGTAAATTCCAAACCTCTTTAGTTTGTCGAGATTGAGCAATGCTTTGAGCAATTGCTCGGTGGCAAATTGCCTTTCTCTTCGTCACACATTACCCCAACGGGGTAAAACGTTTATAGAAATGTTTTATATTATTGTTCGACTCCGGTGCGGTCGTATTCAATTTGCTTGTTGATGCTTCTATAAACATTTAATCCCTTCGGGATTTGGATTTTTCTATTTCCCCCACCTCAAACGCCTGATGCAGCAATGCTTTGAGCAGTTGCTCGGTGGCTTGTTGGTTGGCGATGATATGTTCTTTTAATTGTTTAGTTTTTCCAAATTATCTGCAATAATTGCATGAACTGCCAGACGTGCTTCATTTTCTTGTTGTTTATTAGGTTCATCGCCTAATGTTACCGAAGAATTTATGACCATAGTCACGGTTCCCCCATTGAAATATAATTTTTTCTTTGGTAAAATTGTTGATGTGCCAATTAATGTGACGGGTACAATTGCTTTACGCGAACGAGCAGCAACCATAAATGCGCCACGCTTAAATTCACCTAAAATTCCATCTTGGGAACGTGTACCCTCGGCAAAGACGATAACCGATTCACCGTGCTGCACAGCTTCTATGGATTCATTCACACTGCGCATGGCATCGCGACCGTCCGCACGTGTTATCGGAATAAATGGCGATACAGCTAATGTCCATCCCATAATCGGTATTTTTCGTAATTCCCTTTTATACATAATTCTCACATAATCGGGCAAATAAGCAATTAACACTGGTATATCAAACAAACTTGCATGATTACAAACATAGACACATGATGTTTTCGGCGGTAAATCAACATTACCTATTATATTGACCTTCACTCCTGAAATTGCCAATAATACTCGCGACCAAGAACGACACATCGGAAAAAAAATCGTCTTGCTTCGCATCAGTACCATCATGACAACAACACTCGAGCAATACAATGTTGTAGCTATAATTATGGCAATTGCTTGAAATATAAAAAGTATTGATTTTTTCATAGCACTGTAGTTATCGAGTTAATAAACCAAAAATCAACAATATTCCAAAGAGTAATAATCCATACTTTACAATACTATGAAATTGTCTATGAGTCATTGACTGTAATTGTTTCTTTCCAATCACTATTCCCAAAAAAGCTCCACATAATGCAACAATTATTGACAATAATGAATCTACTGTGTAGGTTTGTACAGAAATCGAACTGCCATAAAGAAAAAGCCGCACTATATCAACACAACAAGCTATAACTACACCCGTTGCAACAAATTGTTGTTTCGACAAAAAAGTTTTTGATAGCACTAAAGAACGTAATGCACCTTGATGACCCGAAATTCCGCCAAAAAATCCTGACAATACCCCACCAATAATAAGCCAATATGCGGAAAGTTTTTGCTGTGTAATTTTAATATCATCTAAAAAAGTAAAGATAATAATGATACTTCCAACAATGAGGTTGACAGGTAGCATTTTTAGCTCATATATATTGTTCAATGTGTATGTATAAAGTGTCGGCATAGATGCTGCCATTTCAAAAAACAATGCTCCTGTAGCGGCAGCAATAATTGCAGGAATACCAAAACGAAATAGAACAGGAATATCAATATCACGATAGACAGCAAATAATTTTGCAATATTATTGCCAAAATGGACTATAGCTGTTGCTGCAATTGCTATCGGCAAAGGGAAAACAAACATAAACACAGGCAAGAGAATTGTTCCCAACCCAAAGCCGCTGATAAATGTCATAACAGATGCACCACATGCAATGACAGCAATAACAATAAGATAAAGATATTCCATTTTTTTATAGTATATATTTGCTTACATCTGTATTACCCGCAATCTGCGATAATTTATCGCTCACATAAGAATCATCAATAGTGATAGTTTGATGACTCATCGTTGCTGCTGTTGCATCAAACATTATTTCATCAAGTAGTGTCGTAAGGATAGTATGTAAGCGGCGAGCACCAATATTTGCCACATCATCATTTACTCTTGCTGCGGTAGCGGCAATTTCTTTAATTGCAGAAGGATCAAATTCCAAAACAATATTTTCTGTTTCCAATAATGCTTTATACTGTTTAATAAGTGCATTTTGGGGCACCGTAAGAATATTAATAAAATCCTCTTCGGTCAGACTTTGTAATTCTACTCTGATAGGAAAACGTCCTTGTAATTCGGGGATTAAATCGGAAGGTTTAGAAACATGAAATGCACCCGATGCAATAAAGAGAACATGGTCTGTCTTTACAACACCATGCTTGGTATTGACAGCACTACCCTCGACAATAGGTAATAAATCGCGCTGTACGCCTTCACGTGAAACCGACGGTCCATGACCATCTCCGCTGCGTGATGCTACTTTATCTATCTCGTCAATAAAAACAATACCTGTATTTTCTGCACGACGAATAGCTTCACGTGTGACTTTATCCATATCAATTAACTTTTCGGATTCTTCTTTTTCACAAAGCACTAATGCTTCTGCGACAGTGACTTTACGTGTTTTCGATTTTTTCGGCATCATCGAACCAAGCATTTCTTGAATATTCGATGTCATTTCGTCCATACCCATAGGTCCCAATACATGTAAAGAACTACTCGGATCCACCGTAATATCAATTTCTATTTGTCTTTCATTCAATGCACCGTCAAGAATCATTTCACGGAATTTATCACGTGTTTTACTATTCATTTCAATATCTTCATCAGAGGCAGTATCAAATGATGGTCCGCGTTTCAATGGCGGAATTAAAGCATCTAACACTCTATTAATTGCAGCATTTTTTGCTTGAATTTGTACCTCTGCACTTTTTTCAGCTCGTACCATATTGACCGCGGCTTCAGCCAGATCACGGACAATAGATTCTACGTCACGACCGACATAGCCAACTTCGGTAAATTTTGTTGCCTCTACTTTAACAAAAGGTGCACCGGCTAATTTTGCAAGTCGTCGCGCAATTTCTGTTTTTCCCACACCGGTAGGACCTATCATGATAATGTTATTGGGCATTATTTCATCACGAATATCGGTTTTTACGCTTTGTCTTCTCCAACGATTACGAAGTGCTATGGCAACGGCACGTTTTGCCGCATTTTGTCCAATAATATATTTATCTAATTCTTCTACTATTTCTTTTGGTGTTCGTGATTGTGAAATTTCTGTTTGTGTCATTTCTATAATTACAAGTATATGATGTAAAAAATTATAATTCTTCGATTGTGAGTTGATGGTTAGTATAAATACAAATATCAGCAGCAATATGGAGCGATTCTTGTACAATGGAACGAGCATCCAAATCTGAATGTTTCATCAAAGCACGTGCTGCTGACAGTGCATACGATCCGCCGGAACCAATAGCAATGATATTATCATCGGGTTCAATAATATCGCCCGTTCCACTAACTAAAAGAATTTTTGAACTGTTCATTATTACCATCATTGCCTCAAGACGACGCAAATATCTGTCAGTGCGCCAATCTTTAGCCAAATCAATAACTGCACGGTCTAAATTCCCTCTTTGCGTTTCTAACTTCTCTTCAAAACGTTGCAACAATGTAAAGGCATCGGCTGTCGCACCGGCAAATCCGGTCAATACCGTATTATTGTAAAGACGGCGAACTTTCTTAGTCGTTTGTTTCATAACTGTATGACCTAATGACATTTGTCCATCCGCTCCAAGTACTGCTTTCCCGTCTTTAATGATACCGCATACTGTAGTAGAACGTATTTCAGGATAAAATGATGATCGTGACATTATAGTACTTCTCCTTTATAAAAAAACCGTGAAGACGCTTCGTTGAATAAAAAATTGATTGTTCATTCTTATATATGTTTTCCGCTATTATTCAGCAGTAGCTTGATCACGTTTTTTTCTTTTTTTCTTTTTCTTTTTTTCGTCTTTGGGTTCACTTTCCGCTGCAAGATGCAATTCCTCAAGTCTTTTATCAATAATTGAGTATAGATATTGTGGATTTTCTTCTGTAGCAGCAGCACCTGTCGGATAATCAAGCATTATTTCGGCTGCTTCATCAATAGTAGCAACGGGTGAAATAAAAAACAATCCTTGTTTTACGGCATCTATGACTTTTGTAGGTAACATCAAATCGTGTATATTTTGTATGGGAATCACCACTCCTTGTGTGCCGGTTAATCCACGTTCTTGACATATTTCAAAAAATCCTGTAATCTTTTCATTTACACCTCCGATTGGTTGAATATCTCCTTTTTGATTAACACTTCCGGTAATTGCAATATCTTGTCTGACAGCTATATTCGATAATGCAGAAAAAAGTGCTATAACTTCAGCAGCAGAAGCACTATCACCGTCAATACCACCATAGTTTTGTTCAAATGCTACGGATGCTGAAAGCGTAAGGGGTCTTTTTTGAGCAAATTTTTCTCGCATCAATCCCGTAATTGTCATGATTCCTTTATCATGAATGCTTCCACTCATTTCTACTTCACGTTCTATACTGACAATATCAGTGCTGCCGACACCAACGGTTACTGTTATTCGTGCCGGTTTTCCAAATGAAACAAGTCCTGTATCATAGACAGTTAAACCATTTATCTGCCCCACTCTTGTTCCGGTTGTGGCAATAAGCACACTACCGTCAATAATTTTTTCTTTTATTTTTGCATCATAAATATCATTTCTGAAACGACGAGCTTCGAGTGCAAAATCCACGTATTCACCTGTCACCACTTTTGCTTTATTTTTTTGTGCAAAAAATGATGCTTCGCGCATCACATCAGCGACATCCGAAAATTGTAGCGTAATTTTATTCTGCGACTCCGTATGCTCAACAGCCCATTCAATCACTCTTGCAACTCCACTGCGATTAAAATGGAGTAATTGTTCCTGCTCACAGAGTTTTTTCATAAACTTAGCATAATTCATAATCATTTCACGAGATTTCGTTGCCTCATAATCGAATTCTGCATTTATTTTGAATATTTTTTTAAAATCTTCTTCAGAAAAATATAATGCATGGTAAATTTCTGCATCTCCAATCATAATTACTTTTACATTTAAATCCACGGGTTGTGGTTTCAACATCGTTTGGCTCATCTGAATATAAGAGTCCACCGATTGAATTTCTAATTTGCCATAGAGCAAAAATCTTTTGAGGGCTGCCCACACACCTTGCTCGCGTAATAAATCAAGCGCATTTATCACCAAGAAACCTTGGTCCGCTCTGAACAATGAACCGGCTTTGATTTGAGTAAAATCTGTTTTCCAGAAACCACTTGCATCGTATTTTTTTTCAATTGTTCCAAACAAATTTGAGAATGACGGTGATGTTTCAACTATAATCGGTATTTGTTGCTGATGCGAGTTGTCAATAAGGAGATTCACACTGTATCGCAAAAATTTCTCTTGAATTTCTTCCGGCGTAAGTTCTGTTCCTCTTTCTGTATCCAATTGTCCCGAATGGGCAACAAATATCTGTAAATGTGAAAGGATATCAGCTTTTATTTCCTCAAAGTATTCCTTTACGTCATTTTCCGGAAACTGGATTTTTAGGTCTTCAAAAAGTGTAGAAACAATAACACCAACAGACGTTTTATCAAATTCTAGCAATGTTTTTCGAAATTCATTAAGCTGTTTTACACCGGTTCTTGCCAGTTCAATAAGTTCTGCTTTAAATTGCAAGTATTTCTTTTTATATGTTTCAACTTGTTTTTTTGTTAATTTTTTTTCAACAACAAGTTCGTCCAATTCGGTGATTTGCACGGGTTCTCCGTTAATAACCGGAAATATTTCAGAGGTGATAGTTCCGTCTTCCAATTGCAATTGCCCAAGCACAAATCCACTTGGTTGAATTTTTGCATTAAACTCGGACAAAAGTTGTTGCTCATTTTTTTGATATTCACTTACCATTTCGCGTCTTTTGCTTTGAAATGAATCTTCATCAAATAACTGCGGAATGCGTCTGCGTAAGAACAGCATCGCCTCCTCCATGGCTTTATGAAATTTCTTACCTCTTCCGGCTTTAAATCGTAATAAACGCGGCGAATCGGGTGACTTAAAGTTATGGACATAACAAAAGTCACATAAATTGGGTTTATTTTTTGCAATTTTTCCCAATAATCGTTTTACGGTTGTTAATCTGCCTGTGCCGGATATACCCGATACAAACATATTATAGCCGTGCGATTGTATTTGAGCTCCCATTTCAATGGCATCAATGGCTTTTTCCTGTCCGACAATACCTTGTAATGGTTCGACATCTTTTGTAGTTTCAAATTCTAAATATTCCAACGGACAATGCCAACGCAGTTGTTCAGGTGCGAGAATAGTCTTTGGTAACTGTTTCAATGATGAAGTTTCTGCTGTCATATTTTTACTCCTTGTGATTGTTTTTTGGGAAATATAAAGGTAATGGTTGTGCCTTCACCAATTTGTGAATCTATAGTAATTTTTCCATTATGATCATTCATTGTTTTCTGTATAACCATTGAACCAATGCCGCTCCCACCACCTCTTCTTGATGTAGTAAAAAAGGGCACAAACATATTTTTCTTCGTTTCTTCATCCATTCCCACACCTGTGTCGCTGATTGTAAAGCATACAGATTCTTGATTTGCGAATGTAGTAATGGTCAAAATCCCCTCTGTGCCTGCCATTGCTTTTATACCGTTTTGAGCGGCATTCATAATGGCTCGAATAATTCTTTCGGGATCTGCATCGAAAAACGTAGATTGAATATTCGTTTTTACAGTTATGGAATATAACGATGACGTGTCGAGTTCATCAATAACTCTACGACAAATTTCCTCTGAACTTATTTTTTGAAATTCTGTCGTTTTATTGCGAGCTATAGTCATAATATCGCGCACACGTCGCAATAGAATAGTTGCCTGATTAAGAATCTTTACTTTCTGACGATTATATTCTTCATTATCATTAGGCAGTGATTCTGCATTTAGCCGTATGACTGAAAGATTTGTCTGCATATCGTGAGCCAAATGAGCCCAATCCATGAGTCTTCGACGCTCCAAAGCATTCGTGAGATCATTGATACGAACAACCATAAGTTGCATAGTACCCATCCACGACATCACAGGTATCCACTCAATAGAATATTCTCGTATATCTGCACCAAAATGCATAGGATATACACCGCTGCCTCCCCTTCTTTCTTTCAGTATTTTCTCCGCTGTTTCACTAAATTCATCGGATAAATTGTTCATAATCTCAACGAAATACTTCCCTTTTGTATTTTGAGTAAGTAATTCCTCGGCTTTGGCATTCACTTCTTTAATTTGACCTTTTTTTCCAACGATGATTATTCCGATGGCACTGTTTTTGTCCAAGAGTATATTCATAATTTTTCTGTTTTTTGTTGCAGTCACCAAGACGGAAATCAAGATAATTACAGCAAAGAACAAGATTACTTTTTCACTGTGATTGTTCACAATTTCGTAGTAAAACCAGTAGGGATTATGAGTTACTTCAAAAACCCACATATTTTCACTATCGTTAATTATAAGTGTTTTATCTGTCCAGGTTACATCCGGCATACCACGTAATGGCAAAGTATGAGTTCCAAAGTTATCTATATCTATAATTGTCACAAAATTGTCATGCAAAAAGATATTTTTCTTGTCATCGAAGCAAAATAAACTCACTTCATCTGTTTGTTCGAAGTTTGTGTGATATTCTTGCGCCGAAATTTGCTGTGTTTCCCGTAAGAATACCGAGACAAATAGTGAATTTTTATGTTTCGAAATCCATATCGGAATCCCGTCAGATTGTTGATGTATTGGTGATACAACCATTTTACTTTCAATTTGGCGCATAGATTTCATGGTGCCGGAATCTGAAAATACGACCAAATGAATATAGGTCGAGCCGAAATTTGTCATTAAAAATAGATTGTCACCATTTGTTGATTTCTGGACACAATAGTATTGGAAATTGGGTAATCGCCACCGAATATTATCCGCAACCGCCACATACTCTGTTCGATTGCCTTCTCGGTGGATATATGCACTTTGTTCTCCCAAAGTACCAAACCATAACAATTCCGCGCACTGCGCAATGATCTTGCCTTCTTTGTTAAACAACAATGAGCGGTTCTTTTGCTTTATAGCAAGTATGTCGCCATTGACAACGGCTTGGGTCGGTTCTGAAGTAAAGCCCAATGCGGTCAAATTCTCAGTCATTTCTACAGTGGCTTTCGGCGAGATGCTCATCAATATCAATGAATCAGTTTTGCCAATGACCATAGCCTGCTCTTGAAACGGAATGACGTGGTCAATAGATTGGAGGTTTGTGGGTATAGATTTAATGACAGTTTTATCATTGAGACTACGGCAAAACACATTTGCGAATTGATTACTCCAGAGAGGTATAGATTTTGCGTAGATAAGTTTTTTTTCACCTCCCTGCTCAAGAATACACCCTTTTGCGGCACTTTTTTCCATCAAGGTTAGTTGCAGCTGAAAACTGTTGTCAGCTCTCAACTCAGCAAACGGTAATATTCCGATAAGTATAGGAAAATACATGAGTACGGCATAGACGTTCCATTTGTTGGCTTCCCACTTTTTTTTTGATAAACTCATGTATTTCTTATTCATTACGTTGTTACACAATAGATATTCCGTATTTTTGCTGTTCTTTATTGTTTCATTTATCAGAGACGAGTACATCAGATGTCATCATCACGGAACGAAAAATTACGGAATATAGCGATTATCGCCCATGTTGACCATGGAAAAACTACCCTTGTTGACCATTTACTGCGTCAATCAGGTGTCTTCCGCGAGAATCAGCAGGTTGCCGAACGCGTCATGGATTCCAATGATTTGGAACGCGAAAAGGGTATTACCATCATGGCGAAAAATGCAGCCGTGAAATGGGACGATGTCAAAATCAATATCGTGGATACGCCGGGTCACTCCGATTTTGGTGGTGAAGTTGAGCGTATTTTAAGTATGGTGGACGGTGTGCTGCTATTGGTTGATGCTGCCGAAGGACCTTTACCTCAAACTCGTTTCGTTTTGAAAAAAGCATTAGAAATGCACCTTGTGCCGATTGTTGTCATCAACAAAATTGACCGCTCTGATGCACGTCCGCAAGAAGTTCTCGATGAGATTCTTGAGTTATTCATTGCTCTTGGTGCAGATTATGACCAGCTAAATTTCCCCGTTATTTATGCCATAGCAAAACGCGGCATAGCCAAAAAATCTCTCGAAGATGAATCCGAAACATTAGCTCCGCTCTTAGAAACTATCATTCAAACAATTCCACCACCGCAAGCCGATATTGATGCACAGTTCCGCATGATTATCGCTGCTCTTGATTGGTCAGATTATATTGGTCGTATTGCTGTGGGACGCTTACATTCGGGCACAGCTAAAGTGGGCGACTCCATGATTCTCATTCGTCCCAATGGCACGATAGAACAACAACGCATTACCAAAATGTATGAATATGCGGGCAATAATCGTGTGGAAACCCAAGCAGCGTATGCAGGTGATATAATTGCAATGTCCGGCTTTGAAAATGTCCATATCGGTGACACTTTTTCCGACCCGGCAAATACCGAACCCTTACCCTATGTCAATATCGAAGAACCGACTATTGCTATGGAATTTTCGGTAAATAATAGTCCTTTTGCCGGAAAAGAAGGAAAACACGTGACTACACCCAAATTACGTGAACGATTGTATCGCGAATTACGCACCAATGTTGCGCTTCGTGTGGAAGATACCGATAGCGCAGACACATTCAAAGTGAGCGGCAGAGGCGAATTGCAACTTGCAATTCTTATTGAAACTATGCGACGCGAAGGATATGAATTTGCTGTTTCTAAACCCGAAGTATTGTTCCGTGAAGAAAATGGTGAACGCCTTGAACCGATTGAACATGTGATTGTTGATGTTCCCGATGCGCATGTTGGTGCTGTCATTGAAAATCTTGGTCGTCGTAAAGGTGAAATGATAAATATGTCAACAGTTGGCGATATTGTAAGAGCAGAATTTTATGTTCCCGCTCGAGGACTTATCGGCTTCCGCACGGAATTTCTCACTTCGACACGCGGTGCCGGCATAATCCACCATACATTCCACGATTATATGCCTTATAAAGGTGCTATCAGTGGCAGAATAAAAGGTGCATTGGTTGCCATGGAACCGGGAACAACAACTGCGTATGCATTGGAAACTGTGCAAGAACGCGGGGTTTTATTCCTTTCCCCGGGCATTGATGTCTATGAAGGCATGGTTGTCGGTGAAAATGCACGTGATGAGGATTTGCAGGTTAATCCCTGTAAAGCTAAGCACTTAACAAATATGCGCGCTTCAGGCTCGGAAGGAATTATTCGCCTTGACACACCGCGACAAATGAGTTTAGAACAATTTATTGAATTTATCGAAGATGATGAATTATTGGAAGTAACACCAATAAATTTACGTATCAGAAAGAAAATTCTTGACACCAATATGCGTTTACGTGCAAGAAAAAGAGAAAAACAAATGGAAACAGCATAATGAATTGCAGTTTTTAGAAAAAAAATCTCCATCAATATTTTTGGTGGAGATTTTTTTTTTGATTATGACTATGGAAATTACCACAAAGTCGAAATAAAATACAGTGCAAACATTATCATTGCCGTTCCATAAATTCTCTCAATAGTTCTGCTTTTTACTTTAACCGTAATTTTACTGCCAATATAGGAAAAAGGTACGACAGTCATTGATAAAACAAGTGCAATCATCGGGTCTATATGTCCAAGTATATAATGAGTTATTGTTCCCGGCACTGTTAGCACACACACACATACCAAAGAAGTTGCTAACGCTTTTTTTAGTGGTAATTTATGAATTTTAACAAAGGCAGGAACTAAAACAATGCCGCCGCCTATTGCCAAAAAACCGGATAATAAACCGGCTCCTATTCCGGTAATAATACCAAATAAAAAATTCGGTTGCGGATTATACTCTTTTTGTTCATGTAATAACCACCCTCGAATAAAAAATGTTGTACCGACTAATAATAAAAAACTTCCCGTCAGTATCATGATCGTAAATTCTGTCACATATTGTGTTAATAATGTGCCGCATATATTCGCCGGTAAAGCACCGAGTAAAACAGGTAGTATGACAGGAAAATACAATAAATTATGGCGGTGATAGACAAAGCTGCCTGTTAATGAAGACGGAAAAGCAGCCGGTAAAGGAGTGCCAAGTGCAAGAAATTCCGGCAGCCCGGCATATAAATGAAGCAAAGGAGTAGCAATAAGTGCTCCACCAATACCAAACATCCCTGAACTAAGTCCAATAAGGCAACCGATACAAGCTATAATTCCATAGGAAAAAACATCCATAACAAACATCAAAAATCTAAAAAATATTATTCACCTCTTGCCATACAGTTACGGTCACAATGTTTACGACGATAGCGGTCATTACATTGATTTTTTGATTTGTACAGCTTTGAATGCACAAAGCTCCAAAACCATTTCATTCCGGGTATATGTTGCTATAATGTAGTCTTATCTTTTAGTCTTTTGTTTGTCTTTTTTCGATTAATTCATAGCACATTTCACGATCTTCCACAATTTGCGATAAGAATAAATCTACACTGTCAAATTTTTGTTCATTGCGAATACGGTGCAAAAAAGAAACCTGCAAAACACAATCGTATAAATCATTATGAATACCAAAGAAATGTACCTCAAGAGAGGGGAACTCATCGTGCGTAAATGTTGGTCTTACACCTACATTTGCCATACCGTAGCGAACAACATTATCAATAATTGCTGACACTAAGTACACCCCATTTTTGGGCAATAATTTATTGTCATCAACGGAACGTACATTTGCGGTAGGCAATCCCAACTGTGCACCTCTTCCATCACCGATAATCACTTTTCCCTCAATAAAATACTCATAGCCAAGCATGGCATTGGCTAATTCTAAATCTCCATCTTTTAGCGCATTACGAATTTTTGTACTGCTGATGGTGACATTATTATGGTCTAAAGGTGGCATTTCATGTACTGAAAAATCCAATTCTTGCGATAATGTTTCCAAAAGCCCTAAATTTCCTTCTCTATTATGCCCGAATCCGTGATCATAGCCAACCAACATCATGGAGCAGCCAATTTTTTCAATGATATATTTTTTGACAAATTCTGCGGAATCCATTGTAGCAAAATCTTTTGAAAAGGGAATAATGACAACGGTATCTATTCCATATTTTTCTAATAGTTGTAAGCGTTCATCAATGGTGGAGAGCAATGTGACGGGTGGCTTATCCGGTTTGCGCAAAACTATTTGCGGATGTGGATCGAACGTTACAACAAGTGCCCGATAATTATGCGTCTGTTTTTTTTCCAATAATTGTTGAATAATTTCACGGTGACCACGATGTACACCATCAAAAGTACCGACGGTCAATACCGTATTTTTATCAAAGGGAATCTCATCGAATAAATTAAATGTTTTCATATTTCGTATTATTTTTTAGATAAGAGAACAAATCCGCTATTTGTTGCACAGTCCATGATTGGTCTTCCGTAAATTGTCCGACGGCATTGCGCCGTAATGTCTGCACATAACCGCCAACACCAAGATCAGCACCGATATCTCTAGCCAAAGAGCGAATATACGTACCTTTACCGCATTGAATACGCAAGGTCAAGCAAGGATTATCCCATGCAAGAATTTCAATCGAATCAATCCGCACCGGTCTTGGGTCAATTTCTATGTCTTTACCTTTGCGAGCTTGTTGATATGCTCTCTGTCCATTAATCCAGACAGCACTGTATATAGGCGGAATTTGATGTATTGTACCGATATATGGCAATAGTGAATCGTGTATATCATTAACAGTGATGTGCTCAGCCGATACATGATTTTCTTCGGGTGTTTCTCCGTCATCAGAACGTGTTGTAGCACCAAGTTTGATGGTCACATCATAGATTTTGTAGAATTGCTGAATAGATTCGACTTGTTTGGTTGCGCGGCCAATACAAAGTACTAAAACGCCTGTTGCCAAAGGATCAAGCGTGCCGGCATGACCTATTTTTTTCATCTTGATAATCCCACGCATTTTTGCGACAATATCAAACGAAGTCCATGTTAATGGTTTATCAATGACAAGAATGGCTCCACGTTCATGGGCATAGTCTCTCCAAAGCTGAGCCTCAGTTTGCCCAAAGACACCTTGAGGTAAAACAGGCAATTCTTTTTCGCTGAACACCGGAAAAGGCAACGTAGTGTCTGTTGCAGAGAGTAGTATATCGTCAGTGTTCATCCTTTTTTACCGAATCAAGAAGAGAATGAATGGCATCCATTTCATCGAGCGTATCATCGCGAAAGAACTGTAAATCAGGCACCGCGCGAATAGTCATTTTATGAGCTAACTGTGATCTGATTTTTCGTTTATTATTTTCGAGATATTCAATAACATCTGTTGTTGTTGCTTTGCCGCCAAAGGCACTTACATATACTCGTGCATGCTTCAAATCCGGCGAAACACGCACAGAGGTAACGGTGAGTAATCCCGCTCGTAATTCGCTTGCAATAGGCCTCATAATTTCCGCAAGTAATTCTCGAATAACTCCGCCGACTTTTTCTGAACGTATTGACATAGTGCTGGTTAGTGATGTGTAAATTATGTGAGTTTGCGTTTCACTTCGGTTATTTTGTAGCCTTCAATAATATCACCAATTTCAAAATCATTGAATCCTTGCATTGCAATACCACATTCAAATCCGGTATCTACTTCACGGACATCGTCTTTGATGCGTTTAAGTGATTGCAATCCACCTTTGAAGACAGCGAAACCATCGCGCAACACACGAACTTTATCATTACGGGTGATTTTACCTGATTGCACATAGCATCCGGCAATGACTCCCAATTTACTTATCTTGAAGATTTGGCGCACTTCAACTGTTGAGGTGATTTCTTCCTTAATTTCCGGCGACAATAAGCCCTCAAGAGCAAGCTGTACTTCATTGATGCAGTCATAAATAATGCTGTAAAGCCGAACATCCACACCTTCGGTTTCTGCAGAACGACGTGCACCCGATGAAACAGCCGTATTAAATCCGATAACAACAGCATCGGAGGCTGCAGCCAACATTATATCTCCTTCGCTAATCGAACCAACACCTTTGAGGATGATATTGACTTTTACTTCATCGCGCGAAAGTTTATAGAGAGAATCGGACAATGCTT
>JAFLBY010000089.1 GCA_017302855.1 Candidatus Kapaibacterium sp. | reverse complement strand
AATTGCCAACGCTTTGTTGGATGCTTGGCAAGTAATATAAGTGATTTTTCATGATTATGAATCAACTTTAACTGAGTGTATTTCGATAGCCGAGAAGTAGAAATTTTGTATTCATAGACTTCGTCTTTTGATAGTGAATATTTTTGCAACCATAGTTCACCATTCTCAAGTAGTAAAATCGCATGAAAAATATTATTGTGTATATAGCCATCAATTGAAGTTATCTTATCTTCATGCTTTTTCCATATACCATAAGGAGGTATGGCTTTATAATCATAATCTCCAGATTGCAATGGATTGGCGTGAAAAAACCAGCGTAATCTTCGGTTTACGCATATAAATCCTTGCTTTTCATCAGGATATAGGTTAATATCCTCTTCGTATATATCATCGTTGAATAAAACTTTTGAATTTGTAGATACTTTCAAACTTGAATCACTAACATTATATGTCGCAAATATTGGTTTGTTGTCAATGGTGATATTTGCTTTGTCAGATTCTGTGTTTGCGAATACTCGAGTAATTAGTTTTCCATTTGATAAAACTTTTATTGGGGGAAATATTTTATAAGATTCATTTCTTAGAAGTGTGACTGTCTGAGGAATTCTATTTTCTGAAAAAGAGACTAGCCCGTAATCAACAAGAAACATAATTCGTTTTCTATTTTCTTTAAATACCCTATTATATCCGGTATGAAGACGACAGAGCATACTTAATTTCTCATTAAGAGTATGGATGCTATTAATAATTGTAAGTGGTGACGTTTCTTGAAACATCTTAAAATAATTTGTTGTATCTACGCTACCATCAGGCCATGTGTGGCGATTGAGTTGATCACTATCAAACCAGTATTCAAGAGTATTTTCTAGCTTGTAATATCGAGAAATAACTCCTTGATTCAGGTCAATTTTAAATACAGAGTTTTGGATACCATCAAGAATAAAGGCAGTATTGTCGCTCTCATTTGTTTTACTTATTGAAGTCATTTGTATCAAAGGATGTATCTCTTCGATGTTTTTTACTGAAGCGACTTTTGGAAGTACAGTTTTCTCAAGTGAAGGAGATTTTTGAAGTATTTTTACTTTTTTGAGATAATATTTTAGCGTATCAATCGGTGGTAAATTATGAGTAATATCTTGTTGTTCAAAAAGTATAGTTCCATCAGGTGAAACTAAATAAAACGTTGGATACACTGTCAATGAAAACCCTCTGTCAATGTCACGTTCTATAGCGCGAACTATTTCTGTTGCTTTTGGGAATATGTCGTGATATGCTATGAGTTCTTTTTTATCAGCATTGGTAATAACTGAAATTCGATTCACCTGAGGCATTTCTTTAATGAGACCGGACATTAGTGTGTTAAAACCACCTAAACTACAAAAAGAACAAGAGGTAACTCTTGTAATAAAAATCGCGGAGACCTGATTCCTATTAATTTTAGTACTGAACTTCGACCACTCATTAAGTAATCTTTTCACTGTCTTAGTGTCTGATGCTATTGCATGCGAAACAAAAATAGTTGTAACAGCTACCGCGAGTAATATAGTTTTTAACAGTATTAACATTTGAAAGATGTATTTAAGTACTTATCTAAACAAAAGCCGGAAAGTTGAATGTTTTATAAACAAATCTTAGACTTATTTTCGGGTAGCTGTAATAAGTTTTTCCTGTCCATTACGGATAATTTTTAAAGTAATATTCTTACTTGAGTCAGCAATTTTGTCTATTTTCCCTTCAAAGTCTTGTACATCAATTACCTGTTCTCCATTCAACTCAATAATTACATCACCGGGTAATACATTTGCAAAATATGCTGGTGTGTTTTCAATGATAACATATGCAGAAACACCAATATTACGTTGTGCTGCTATCTTTTGTTCTTGTGATAGATTAGCCAGTATTATCCCAAGTTTAATTTTATCAATATTCCTCAATACATAATAAGAAGCAAATTGATCATACCATACCCGAGTATAATTAACTGTTTGGGTTGTTGTTTCTTTAGTCTTTGTTGTTGCTGTAAATTTTTTGTTATTGATTTTTCCTTGTGTTGTAGATGTTGTTTCGGTTTCAACAGGTACATAATATTCACCTTGTTTAGTAGTCTTATCGCCAACTTTTGCAATAACTAAAAGAGCACCTATTTGTGCTGCATGTTCTTTTGCTTGTTCAAACCCATAAAAATATCCTGTAAAAGATGAATATCCAATAGGTACGTATCCTTTAGAAAGCGCCTTTTGCTCTTCATCTTCTATGTCGTCAGTAATGATTAGTATTGGTTCTTGTCTTCTATCCAGAACAATTATTTCATTCTTGGAAATCAATTCTTGTTTTAATTCTTCGGTTATTCTCGGTTTATAGTACTCTGAAAAAGGTTGAGGTAAGCAGCCGTTGAGTAAGTAGCTGTTAGCAATAATAGCGAATAAAAGAATAAGATTTCTTTTCATAGTTTTTCTCCTTGTTATATAAATTTAATTTCACAACGTCTATTTTCTCTTTCCATCCATGGTACTTTTTCGTCATTTTTATGTATAAGTTGATCTTCTCCTTTACCTTCAATTTTACGTATTCGTTTGGGGTTAACACCTTTTTTTATCAGAATGTTGGCAATAAACCGTGCTCTTTTTTGAGAAAGACCTTTGTTAGCAGATACACTACCTCGGGAATCGGTATGAGCGTAAATTTCAATCATTTTATCGGGTTTATCATTAAGGATTTTTACTATTTGCAAAAATGTTTCATCGAAACCATCCTCAGGAGCACTACTATTAGGTTTAAAGAGCGCTATTTGATAAATACGGTTTTCCTCTATTTTTTGTGGTTCCAGAAAATAACTTTTCATTGCTTGACCCGATACAGTCTTTAAAGTAACATCAGTCCTTAGAGTACTTTTTGTTGTTGTGTATGTTATGATATAATGCACCTTTAAGAACCGATAAATTTCCTCATAAATATCGGTAAGTTCATCAGACTTTTGGGGATAATATGCTTTACCTCCTGTTTGTTCAGCAATTTGTCGTAATATTCTTTGGTCAGCATTGGCATACCCGATAATAAATACTCTTATGTTCTCCCGACGTGCTTCTTTGACTATATCATCAGCATTATCCGAAAATGATGCATTGTCTATACCATCGGTAAAAAGAATTGCTACTTTTTGAATGTTCGGTGCATTAGGTAGTGACTGTAAGCATAGCTGTGTTGCTGTATAAAAAGCTGTACCACCCGCTAACATAGAGAAAGGTTTAATATTTGTGATATCACTTGGGTTCTGTGTATATGGAACAGTTTGGTACGCATTATGGTCAAACTGCACTAATGAATAAAAATCTTTTTGGGGTCTGATGTATCGAACGGATGTCTTTAATGCTTTCTCAAGATTATCAATGTCGTTTTCCATAGATCCCGAATAATCTGCCACAAGAATTGAAGCAAATGGAGGAGCATCATCAGTGCGTACTTCTTTGACGGAAAATGAAGTGATGTTTTCGGACTTATCTTTCCTTTGTTCAATAACAGATTGCCAGAATGACTTGTTACGATAATTATACGGTGGTGCCAAGTTGGCAACATGATTACCAAATTCATCTTGAACAGTGCAGTATAGTTGTACCGTTTGTGGAAAATTTTTTATGTCAATTGTATTGATAGCAACGGTAATGTTATCTTTGTTTTTGACATTATCATAGTTAATAACTCCTTTAAGGTATCGTGTTGAAGTGGTGTTTTTTTCTTCAACAATTGGTTCGGGCGGTGGAATGGTGTCTTTCGGAGGTGGCATTTTGACTATAACTGTCGTTGTCTTTCTTTCAACAACAATATCGTCACGTATTACTTTTAGTTCATAATTGCTTGTCTTTTTGGGATTGACTACTTTACTTTCAGAGATAGAACCAACAACATTTTTCTTGCTATCAATAATTACACCATTTTCCGAAATCTGAACAGTTGTTAGTTCGGCATTATTAATTTCCCATGATAGTTTAGATCCTTCTCCTACTATGATTTCTTCAGGATAGGACGAAAAATTTACAACCGGAGGTTGTATTGTTGAACAAGAGCTTAGGAAAAGAATTGCTATTGTTGCAATGAGGTAAGGAAATCTTTTATTTTGATACATAGAACACCTCTATTATTAAAAAAACAGTGACTGTATATAAACCTATACAAGAATTTAAGCTCGAAATTTTCAATAAGCAATACTACTTTTTTTAATGTTGATTTCTTTAACTTGTATAAAAACCAACAGTTAAAATTAGTGAAGTTGAAAAACCAATACTACTTTTTTATAAGTTTGAATTACTCTTAATAGCAATATACATCATAGTGATTAAATAACAAAGAACTTTTGTTGTCTGGAAAGACTATTATATTGTAATGATAGAGGTATCAAGGTGAAATGTATGTTTGATAATTACATGGTAATAGAATAATCTTTATAGAGAATAAAAACAAAACACATTTGTTAACACAGATCAGCGGAGTACTATAATAAGAGAGATAATCTTTTTAGATTATTCTGCTATCAACCTCATCCTTCATATATTTTCCCATATCTCGGGAGAATAATGCGGGTAGAAGGTAACAGTAACGATACTTCGTAGGCAAGCCGCTCACAACTTTCACTGTCACCATGCATAATTACTAAAGTTTTGGGGCGTACTTCCGAAAGCCAAGCAATGATATTTTCACGGCGTGCATGAGCAGTAAAGGAGAATTTTTCGACTCTGCATTGACGGCGTATTTTTGTATTGCCCCACAGTATTTCTTGATGTCGCTCCGATTGTGATAATAATGCACCCGGTGATTGAGGGTCTTGCCAACCGACAATAGCTATGCTGAAATTCGATTTTCGCAACCATTCTCTTGCTAATTCATAGGAATTTGTTCCTTTATTCATCATACCGCTTGTTGCAACAACAAGTGAAGGTGTTGTCAGATAATTTCCTTGTAATAGTTCTTCACGGAGCAGAGGAATTTGTGGAATATCATTTACTTCAAAACCACGCTCGACGCGCGGCACAGAGTAACAATATCTGTCATAGACGGCATTAATGTTTTTTGTCATTCCACCGGAATATATCGGCAAATGGGGGATTGACCCTTTTCGCATTAATTGCCACAATATGGTGAGAATTTCTTGAGATTTTCCCAGGGCAAAGGCAGGAAGTAAAACAGAACCATTTGCTTCGGTTGTTTCATTAATATATTGGGCTAAGCGCTGAATTTCTTTTTTTCTTTCCGGCGGATCGGTTGCACAATTCGTTGCTTCTGTGAATACAAGATCACAATGATGTTTCGGGAATGATGCGCCGGGTAATAATGATTGTGTGTCAAATTGTACATCGCCGGTATGGAATATAGAATATCCATGACATTCTAATGCAATTCCCGCCGAGCCGATAATATGTCCTGCATCATGAAATGTTACATTGACAGCATCCGAAGCTGCTGCACTTTGCAGAGAAAAAGATTCCTTATAGGGGAAAGCTTCAATAAGTAAATCAATTTTTTCGAGAATATCCGATGAATATCCTGCAAGAACATCATTATGCCAATAATCTCTATCCGGTGGGTTAATGCGCAATAATCGTATTGTATTTTGCAGCATTATTTGCATAATATCGCGTGTAGGTCGAGTGGAGCATAAACGCAGATGAGGGAGCGTGTGCAATACATAAGGCACTGCTCCTATATGGTCGGTATGACCATGACTAATAATGAGAGCATCGGTAGGAAGAGATTTTTGTGTAAGTACGGATATATCAGGAAAACAATATTTATCCCTTTTTTGAGGATGTAAGCCGGCATCAATAAAAAGACCATTCCCACCAAAATTGAGATATGTACAATTGGCACCAATTTCTTCAGCACCGCCTATAACAGAAAAATGTACATTAGGCATGATGTTCTAAAGCGTGAGGATAATGTTTATCAAGAGCATCTTTTGCAGCTTTTTGTTCTGCTTGTTTTTTATTTTTTCCGGAGCCTATGCCATATTCTTTATCATCAACAAAAACAGCTACAGTAAAATTTTTATCATGGTCCGGACCGGATTCATGTTGTACAATATATCGTGGTGCAAAAAATCCATCTGCTTGTACAATTTCAAGCAAAATACTTTTATAATTTTTTACCTGCATTTCGGGTGAATGTAAAATTGCCGGAATTAAGATATTGCCGATAAATTTTTTGGTTTGTTCCATGCCACTGTCTAAATATATGGCAGCAATAATTGCTTCAAGTAAATCGGCAAGCATGGTGTCATTGCCATCTTTTAAGGACTTGCCTGCGCTTGGAGACAGTTGAATGTAAGTGTCTAAACCAATAGATTTAGCAACATGCGCCAGAGAATTTCTTTGCACAATCCATGAGCGCAATTTTGTTAATTCTCCTTCTTGAACGGCAAAATGATGATAAAATACATATTCGGCGACAATCATCCCTAAGATTGCATCGCCCAAAAATTCTAAACGTTCATTGCTGTGAATATCTTGTTGTGGCGCAATTTGCAAATATGAACGGTGGGTGAGAGCTTGTTCAAAAAATGCGGGATTATTGATAGTACAGTTAAGAGTACGCTCAAGATTGTGAATGCGTTCATCGTTCAATACACCGATGCGAGGAAAATGGAGTGTATGTACTTCTTGTTGATTTTTGGTTATTTTCTTTTTTAATCCTGCATAAATTGTATGCAAAATATCTTTCATAGAGTTCCCTTCTAAAAAAAACAGGTCGGAAGTGAAGACACTCCGACCTGAGATAAAGAACGATATTGACAGCAGAATTTCATAAATTTATTGCTCGAACGATTTAAAGCAAATAGAAGTATTATGACCTCCGAAGCCGGCTGTATTATTAATAGCTGCTTTAATAGTTCTGGCTTCGGGTTTATTGGGCACATAATATAAATCACATTCGGGGTCAGGTTCTGCATAATTGATGGTTGGCGGCACCATACCATTTTTTACAGCCATAGCCGTAGCGATAGATTCTATGGCTCCTGCTGCGCCAAGTAAATGTCCGGTCATGGATTTGGTTGAACTGACAGCAATGGAGTGCGCCCATTCACCGAAGACGGATTTAATGGCAGCGGTTTCGCATTTATCATTAAATGGAGTGGAAGTGCCATGTGCATTGATATATCCCACATCATTCAAAGAAATTTCGGCATCTTTAAGTGCCAATTGCATTGCACGTGCAAGACCTTCACCGTTTGCAGCCGGTTGTGTCACATGATAAGCATCATCGGTTAATCCGAATCCTGCGACCTCTGCATAGATTTTTGTCGCCCCACGGTTCATAGCATGTTCTAGGGTTTCAAAAATGAGCACACCCGAGCCTTCACCCATAACAAAACCATCCCGATTTTTATCGAATGGTCTGCTGGCAGTTTGCGGAGAATCATTGCGTGTGGATAAAGCTTTCATAGAATTAAATCCACCAATACCCATAGGGCATATTACTGCTTCGCTACCTCCTACAACCATAACATCTGCATCACCGCGCTGCATAAGCATTAAAGCATCGGCAATAGAATGGCTAGAGGTTGCACATGCAGAAACTGTGGCATAGTTCGGTCCTTTTAGACCATAACGAATAGCAACCTGACCTGCTGCAATATCAGAGATTAGCATAGGGATAAAAAATGGCGATATCCTATCCGGTTTGCCACCACGATCATAGAGATTTTGCTGTTGATGATGATATGTCCACATCCCGCCAATACCGGAGCCGATAATGACACCAACACGATTTCTGTCGGTTTTTTCATAATCTATGCCTGCATCGTCCGTTGCCATTACTGCTGCCGCAATGGCATATTGGGTAAAAAGATCCATCCTTTGAACTTCTTTGCGCGAAATATATAATTGAGGGTCAAAATTTTTCACCTCATGTGCAAATTTGGTATCAAAGTCTGTAGGATCGAATTTTGTGATGGGTCCGGCACCGGAACGTCCTTCCATCATGGAATTCCAGTACTCTGTTGCCGTATTGCCGATGGGTGTAACTGCGCCTACGCCAGTTACTACAATTTTGGGATAAGTATATCGAGCCATAGTAAGTTCAATAATAAAACGGAGAAATGCCATTATTTCGCCTTCTGTTCGGCAACCGACAATTTCTCCGTTTGAAGTTAGAATAGAAAATTATGCGAAAGCAAAGACGCTATCACACTTTTGATTCAATGTAGCTGATGGCGTCACCGACTGTTTGGATTTTCTCGGCATCGGAATCTTCAATGGTTAAATTGAAGGAACGCTCGAATTCCATGATTAACTCAACGGTGTCGAGCGAATCTGCTCCTAAGTCATTGGTAAATGATGCTGCGTCAGTAACTTGGTTCTCATCTACGCCAAGTTTATTTACGATAATCTGCGTTACTTTTTCTCTTGTTGCAGACATTGTTTTCTCCTAAAATTGAAATGAATTGAAAAAAAATGAATATGGAGGTAAATTTAATACATAGTTAAACCGCCATCCACGGCAATAGTTTGTCCTGTGATATAATTAGCATCATCAGAAGCAAGAAATGCCACTACTGCGGCGATTTCATCCGATTTTGCTGCTCTTTTAAGCGGGATAATATCAAGAAAAGATTGGCGTTGTTGTTCGCTCAATTTGTCTGTCATATCTGTTTCGACATATCCCGGCGCAATGCAATTTACTAAAATGTTACGAGAGGAGAGTTCCTTTGCCAAAGACTTTGTGAAACCAATGACACCAGCTTTGGCGGCAACATAATTCGATTGCCCCGCATTTCCGGTCATACCGACGATAGAACTAATGTTGATGATTTTGCCTCTGCGCTGGGACATCATCGTGCGACACACCGCTTTGCTACATAAAAACACACCTTTTAAATTGGTGTTAATGACATCTTCCCACTCTTGTAAAGACATACGCATCAATAGATTGTCGCGTATCATACCGGCATTGTTGACAAGAATATCTATACGTCCCGTTTCATTCACAACAAAGTCCATCAATTGCTTTACGGAGTCTTCTTGTGAAATATCCGCGCTCACAAATTTGACCGATGCACCATTATTGATAAGTTCTTGTTCTATAGCCAGAGCTTTTTCTGCATTGGAGTTAAACGTTGCAAATACCCGAGCCCCTTCTGCTGCAAGTTTTCGCACAATTGCTTCCCCGATACCTCGTGAGCCGCCGGTGATAACCGCAATTTTTCCGGTAAGTCTTTTTTCCATAATTCCACGTATTATGCTAATAATTGTTGAATGTCTTTTTCAGTGTCATAGCCCAGAATTTCTGCTTCAACAGTTCTCTTTACTAAACCTTGCAATACTTTACCCGGTCCGATTTCGACGAAAGTATTGATGCCATTGTCAGCCATATTGAGCACTGTTTGTGTCCAAAGCACGGGCGCGCACACTTGCTCTATGAGCAACCGACGCAATTCGTCAGCCGAGCGTGTGGGCAATGCCGTCACATTGGCATACACATCAATCGTCGTATCGGAAAAAGGTGTAGCCATGATAGCTTGTGCAAGTTGTTCCTGTGCCGGCTTCATTAATGGTGAATGGAAAGCACCGCTGACAGGTAATTCTTTAGCCATCTTAGCACCCGCTTGTTTAAAGGTATCTAATGATTGGCGCAATGTATCGGCACTTCCCGAGATAACAATTTGACCCGGAGAGTTAAAATTTGCAGGCACTACTACGGCTGCATCATCAGAAATTTCAGCGCATATACGGCGCACGGTATCATCATCTAAGCCAACAATAGCAGCCATTGTTCCGGGTATATTCTCACCTGCGGCATACATAAGTTCACCACGAAGTGCTACTAAGCGTAAAGCGTGCTCAAAGGTAAGACCACCTGCTGCACATATAGCGGAATATTCACCAAGCGAATGACCTGCTGTGGCATCGAATTGTAATCGGTTTTCCGCCGCTGCCAATAATGCCATCTCATGGACAAAAAGTGCGGGTTGTGTGTAGCGTGTTTGTTTAAGTGTATCCATCGGACCATCAAAACAAATACTGCTTAATGAATAACCCAAAATAGCATCGGCATGTGCGAATAATTCTGATGCGGCAGAAAATTGCTCCGTAAGCCCTTTTGCCATACCGACATATTGAGAACCTTGTCCTGAAAATATTCCTGCAATCTTTTTCATGCTGTTACCCGTTATTTAGTCTATTGCCCATCGTAAATATACTGCGCCCCATGTATAGCCTGCACCAAAACTTGCTAAGACTATCTTATCGCCTTTTTTAATCTTTTTGTCGCGATACAATTCAGAAAGTGCAATTGGTATTGTGCCTGCGGTCGTATTGCCGTAACGACCAATATTTATCATAACTTTATCAGATTCTAATCCCATACGGTTACGTGTGGCTTCTATGATGCGTAGATTAGCTTGATGAGGCACAAGCCACGCAATATCGTCAGCGGTAAGATTATTACGTGTCATTATTTCAGCCGCAACTTCAGCCATGCCTATGACTGCCGCTTTGAAAACACTTTGTCCGTCCTGAACCACATAATGCTCTTTATTAGCAGCCGTTTCTACCGTTGTTGGTTTTGCGCTGCCGCCGGCAATCATATAAAGATTAGTGCCGCCCCGTCCATCCATATACAATCGAGAATCAAGGATACCATAATCATTATTTTCGCCCGGTTCGAGCAATACCGCACCGCCGCCATCACCAAAAAGAACGTATGTGGAGCGATCTTCGGGGTTGAGAATGGAACTCATCATGTCGGCTCCGCACACCAATACACGTTTGTAAGCACTTGATTCTACAAGAGATGCTCCAACTTGTAATCCATAAAGAAAACCGGAACATGCTGCTGAAAGATCAAATCCCCATGCTTTTGTAAGCCCTGCTTTTTTTTGTACGGATGCAGCGCAAGCCGGGAATACATTATCCGGCGTGATGGTTGCTACGATAATTGCGTCTATATCTTCGGGGGCAAGATTTTTTTGTTTAAGAATATCCTCGACACAAGGAACTAATAGATCTGATGTTGCTCCATGCTCCAAAAAGCGTCGCTCAGATATGCCGGTGCGTGTACGAATCCATTCATCGGAGGTATCCAATTTATCTTCGAACCAAGAATTAGGAATAATATTGGGAGGAACAAAATGGCTGATCGCTGAAATAATTGCTTTCATAACACAATGTTTTTGTTAAAGTTCAGAGCGATATTGTAAGAAGGATTCTATTTTTCCTGAGATATTGTGTTCGGCTGTTTCGGCTGCGCGAACTACCATATTTTTGATGGCAATAGGTGTGGATTTTCCGTGCCCGATAATGACAACGCCATTAACACCCAAAAGAGGCACGCCACCATATTGTTGATAATCCATGTCTTTAAGTACGGATTTTAAGGTTGGTAAAGCAGCGGCTACGCGAACTTTATTCCATAGGTTTTGTTCGGCAAAACCGGAGATTTTCCCACGCAAAACAGAGATGATGCTTTCGGCAAATTTCAAGACAATATTACCTGTAAATCCATCGCAAACAACAATATGTACATCTCCTGTCATAATATCTCTGCCTTCCACATTACCAATAAAATTAAGACCTGATTGTTGGAGCAAAGAGTGAGTTTCCAAAACAACTTCATTGCCCTTGGTTGGTTCTTCTCCAACATTCAACAGCCCCACTTTAGGATTTTTAATGCCAATAATTTCACTGTAATAGATGCTTCCCATTACGGCAAATTCCATCAGATGTCGCGGTTTGCAATCAACATTGGCACCGGCATCTGTAAGCAGAGTCGGCGCACCGGAAATTGTTGGAAAAAAAGTTCCTATTGTAGGACGCGCTACACCTTTTACTCTTCCCAAAACAACTGTACCGGTAGCCATAACAGCGCCCGTATTGCCTGCAGAGACAAAAGCATCGGTGCGTTTGTCTCTTACAAAGTCAATGCCTTGATACATGGACGAGTTTCGTTTTTTCTTCACTATACTCGCCGGTTCATCGTGCATTGTGACCAATTCTTCGGTATGAGTAAGAGAGAAGCGACTTAAATTGATACCCAATCGCTGTGCAGCAGAACGAATAGTCGTTTCTTGACCGAAGAACATGAGATCACAGCCACGATTATGAAGTTCTTCATACGCCATTTGCGCCCCAAGAAGTTCATTGTCGGGTGCAAAATCACCACCCATTGCGTCTATGCCGATAATCAAGCGCCGACTCATACGCTAAGACAGTTAAGTAAGGGGAATGTGTGAAACACGGTCAATGCCCGGTCACAATATTAAGCTACAGCTACTATCTGACGACCATTGTAATAGCCGCACTCAGGACATGCTGCATGCGATAATTTGGTAGCATTACAATTAGGGCAAGCCATTGTTGATGGTGCGAATGCTTTGTAATGTGTACGGCGTTTGTCACGGCGTGCTTTCGAGAGTTTACGTTTTGGATTTGGCATGATGTACCTCTGATAAAATCAGTTTTGTGAATTGTTAAGCATATTTTTCAGTACCGCCCACCGTTCGTCGGAGGAGGGTGCGTCTTCATCTGTAATCGTAATATCGTTTATTGGTGGTTGCCATTCGTGTTCCAGCCAATACGGTGCAATACGTTTTAATGGCAATCCGAGTACAAGTTCTTCCCTTACTACATTATCAAGTTCAATGTATTTGCTTTCATCGGAAATAACAAAAACATTGTTGTGCTCATCGGCGACGGCATCTGATGCACCTATATGATAGGTTGCTCGCAATGGAACCGTAACTTTTTCCTCAAACTCTTCTAAGGAAACATCGCACACAAGTTGTGCCATTGCTTCTATTTCCGCTTCGAGGATGAAACGTTGCATGAGCTTGCGAAGTGTGCCACGCACCCTGACTTTGCCAATGAATTCTTCTGCAATTTCGGCAATGTCTTGAGCGTAACATGACTCATCAACATTGTACTCTCCGTCTTTGAAACCTTGTATGAATATACAGAGAACTGAACTCATTTTTCTTCAAAAGATTGCAAAAATAACGTTTTTTGAACCTTTGGCAATGCTTTGTGTGAAAGAAATCGGATTTCACAAAAAAAAATGCCTCAATGGAAGCCAATAAAAAATCTCAATATGAGCACGATTTCACAGCAATAAACCGTAATTTTGTGCATTGTTTTCAATTAAACTAAGCGTATGAGATTACTTTACCTTTTCCTTTTGTTCGTGCTTATGACCTGTAGAGTGATGGCACAACAGCCCTCCAATGACGAAAGTGTGCCCGAAGGTTTTGCGCTGACTGCTCGTGGCGGTGCGTCGCTCAATTCTCATAGTGGTAATTTCTCATCGTTTGAGGGTGCTGTTGATTGCGCAACCTTTATGAATGGGAGCGGTAATGGTCTCATAGGTTCATTTGGTTATGAGTTGCCGCTGGGAACAATGGCTCACTTCGTGCTTGGGTTGGGCTTGAGTAATCGTTCGGCAACTTTAGAAAATATAGTAACCTATCCAGCCCGGGATGCCCAAACTCTTCAGAATACATCGCTAAGTTTAGCAAATACACTCACAACTTCGCTTTCATATCTTGAACTTAATGCTGAAATACGCCCTACCATATTGACAAAACTTTTTTCGGGACCGCTGCGTGCTTTAGCCGGTGTGCGTTTATATATGCCATTGTCCAATACCTTTACCCAAAGTGAAAGAATCGTAGCACCTGCGAATGCAGTGTTTCTGGGTGATGGCAGGCAACAAAGAATCATAACAAATGGAACAATGTCTTCAAGTCCACAGATTGGGTTTGGTTTTACCGCCGGTGTTGAAAATATTCTAAAAATTTCTCAAAGAGTAGGATTGACACAACAGATAAGCTATGATTACAATATGACACCGGTCACCGATGATGCTGCGTGGAACATAGCTGCATTCAATTTTCAACTTGGAGTACGCGTTTCTTTCGATAAACAATTAGAAAAACCAATACGACTTATTGAGGAAGTCAGTTTACCAGAAGCCCCCGTGGTTGTCACAAAAACGGAAGCCACGCCCGAACTCGGCATTTCAATTCTTTCTGTGAGAGCCAAAGTTACCTCGGGCAATGAAGTTCTTTCTTTACCGCCATTAGT
>JAFLBY010000088.1 GCA_017302855.1 Candidatus Kapaibacterium sp. | reverse complement strand
AAACACAGCCCGCCACAGTACAGCAACAAAAGGGTCAACGTTTGTGACGGCATTTTTGGCTATAAGATGAGTAGAACTGGCTATCAGTTGCTGGAAAATCAGAGGTAAGTAATCAATCATTGTAGAAATTGGTGCATAAAATGATGTACAAAAATACGGATTCGCAACATTGTGATTCGTTGGCACAGTAAAAATGTGTAAATTGCAGCGATTTCGTTCGACAATGTTGTGGACTTTGAGCAGAGTTATTTTCCTATAGTATTGAGTATGGAACAAGAAGAATTCAATCGAACAACAACCGAGATGCTTCATAAAGCAGCCGATTTGTCAAAAATAGATAAATATGAAGAAGCGTTGGCGGTGCTTGATGATTTGCAATTATTGTTGCGCTTTCCTGAACATTCATCACTGATTGCGCAATGTTTGAATATACGAGGAATTATTGCTAAAAACAAAAGTATGTATCCCAATGCCTTAGAGTATTATCATAATGCTTTACGTATATTTAAGCGATTGAACGATTTGCATCGTTATGCCATTGTATTGGGAAATATCGGGGTTGTCTATAAAAGTTTATCTGATTTTCAGCAGGCATTGCAATATTATCAAGAATCCTTAGAAATATATGAAAAAATAGAAAATACAACCAGTGTGGCTATTGTCCTTGGCAATATTGGCATATTGTACCGTAATTTAGAAAAATATGAAATTGCCCTTGAGTATTTATTAAAAGCACTGCATTATCATCAACAAAATAATGATATACATGCAATCGAACGAGAATATGGTAATATCGGGAATGTCTATAAAGATTTGGGTCAATATGATACTGCAAAGCACTATCATGTAATGGCATTGGAATTGTCCGAGAAAGTGGGGCGCCGCTCAGGTGTCATGAATCATTATGCTGGTATTGCGGATATAGAAATCCATCTTGGACATTATGAAAATGCTTTGGCATTATTAGAAAATGCAATACAAATTGCTCGGGAATTAGATAAACGGCGCGATGAAGCATCGTGGCTTCAAATTAAAGGATTTTTGATTTCTCGACTGGATTTTTCTCACCATAATTTTTATGAAGCAGTTGCAATATTAACAAAAGCACTTGACATCAGTCATTCTCTTGCCGATAAAGTAACGGAGTATAAATGTCATCAAACATTGGCAGATGTGTATAAGCACTTACAAGAGTGGTACTTGTGTTCTTATCATTTTGAAAAATATCATTACTTGCAAAAAGAAGTTCAAAGCAAAGAAGCAAAAGAACTTGCCGAGCGTCTCCGATATCGCGATGAATTCGGAATGAAGAAGATAGAATCCGAATTATTGAAAAAAAAGAATGCGGAACTTCATGAACTGAATGAATTTAAAACGCAATTGCTCGGTATTGCTGCTCATGACTTGAAAAATCCTTTGTCGTCAATTATTGGTGCAAGCAGAATTGTGAAATCAGAATTATCGGAAAATGATTCCAATCATGAATGGGTGGACATTATTATTGATTCTGCTACTCGTATGCAGCATCTTATCGGTTCATTGCTTGAATCAACATCGGCATCGCTTGGAAAAATGGAATTGCAACTTGCGGAAGTAAATGTTGTGGAGTTAATACAAAACTCTATCGAAATGAATAAACAATCTTTGGAAAGTAAATCACAATATATCATGTTTCATACGCCGGCACAATGTGTTATTCTTGCTGATGAACGTAAATTATATCAGGTTACGGACAATATTATCAGTAATGCCATTAAATATTCGTACCCAAATACATTAATTGATATAACGCTGCGCAATAACAATGATGATACCATTACTTTGATGGTCAAGGATGAAGGGCAAGGATTGGATGAGCAGGATTTATCAAAGGTTTTCGGACAATTTCAACGATTGTCGTCGCAACCCACGGCGGGCGAATCCTCCACAGGGCTGGGGTTGCATATTGTGAAGCATATCGTCGAATTACATGGCGGCACCATTGCGGTAGAAAGTGAAGGTAAAAACAAGGGATGCGTATTTACGGTGATTTTACCTGTACGAGTGCAATAGAACTTACCAGCGCAGAGTAAAATTTATGCCTGCAATTGCAGGATTAGGTGAGAGCGAGCCGGCGATTTTGTCACTGACATCAAAGTCGAATAAGTGCGCTCCTGTATAAGCATCTATGGCTGCAATCACATAAACAGCCCCCAGACCTATCCATGCAAGATCGCGTCTGTCACGATATACTTCGCGTTCACGTTTCAGTAAAGCTATGGCATTAGCATTGACGGAGCTGTTTGTTAGCTCTAACTGAGCAATCTCAGCTTCTACATCCGAAAATAATCCATTATTGGCAATGATTGCATACACCAGAAAACCTGTTGCACCTGTAAAAATGGGGATTTTCCAATATGATTCAACATAGTATTGTCCCAAACCGGGCAGCATACATGAGTACAGAATTGCTGTTGTAGGCGACTTTGTAAGACTATAGGGTACAAATGCCGCCGAATCTTTCTCCGGAGAATCAGGTTTTGCCATCAATGCCCCGCAAGAAAATAGAACGATACACACTACAGAACTGACCAGACGCACCATATCAATCGCTCTCCACAATAGCTATGGCTTCAATTTCGACCAAAACATCTTTGGGTAAACGGCTCACTTCTACCGTCGAACGTGCAGGCTTACTTTCGTTAAAATAGAGCGAATAGACCTCGTTCATTGCAGCAAAATCATTCATGTCTTTCAAAAAAACCGTAGTCTTTACAATGTGAGAAAGTTGTGCATTGGCTTCTGCAAGCACTGCTTTCATGTTTGCAATGACTTGATGTGTTTGTTCTTGCACAGAGCCGTTGAGTAATGTCCCATCAGGAGTTAGAGCAATTTGACCACTCATAAACAGTACACTTCCTTGGGCTTTAATTGCTTGTGAGTATGGTCCAATCGGTTGGGGTGCATTGAGAGTATTGATGACCGTTGTTTTCATGGAATTTCCTTGTAATAATAAGAACAAAACTACGATACTGACGGTTATAATCGTATAAATGCGGACAATTTTCCCTTTTTTGTATTGTCTTCACGGGCACATGACAACTGTACATTGTATTTTTGCAGTTTGAAATATACTATGTCATCATATTGAGGACAAAATCTATGAAGTGTTCAATATGTTTACTTTGCATTATCACCAAGGTACTATGATTCGTTTTGGCTCTATATTATTTACACTTTTTTTGCGATGTGCTCGCATTGGGCTTGCTTTAAGCTGCGCGGCATTGTTGCTTACCATACAAAGTACATCACAAACAATTTTAGGTGCATCATCGGCGACAGCTGATGTTAACAGCATTGTCCCGATTGTGATTACAGGTACAGTCACTACTACAGACTCCCCGATGATTTTGGTGCTGGAATTTGATCGCACTCTTTTGGAACCAAAGTCTGTGGAAGCCGGCAGCATTATGACTGATGGCTCGATGACAATACAATTCACACCTATTGTCGGCACGCGCCGCGGACGCTTGGAGATAGTATCGCAAACAGTGACGGCGGGTGACAATGCACCATTATGTACTCTGCGATTTCTTACCCTTTCGGGTGATTCTTTGATTGCAGCCATCACGCCCTTATCCTTAATTCAAAATGGCGTGCCATTGTCGGTTACTCCACAAACAGGAACGATAACGATTAATGGCAATACACTCAAAAAATTAGGGGCAACCACATTGGGCTTGCCTACTCCGCATCCCGTGACTACATCATGTCGGATACCCTATACGCTTGGCGAAGATACACCCGTAATTTTTTCTTTATTCACGATATATGGAAAACTGGTGGAAGAATATCCGGAGGTACAGGGAAAAATAGGTCCTAACTTTTTTGACTTTAGCCCTGAGATAAATTTAATCGGTTCTTCACCCTATGTATTGCGCATGATAACACGAAGCAGCACAAATAACACTTTACTCTTAATTAATAAACAATAAATAATACGGCACAATGAAGAATATATGTCATAAGATAAAACAGTATTTGCCGTTATGGAGTATCGTCATTTTCTCGTCGCTTCTGTCTGTTACAGCGCAAACTACTGACTCATTAAAGAAAACAATTCCTGTTTCTGTGGTGAAAAAAAATTCCGAAGGCACAGAGTTTTGGTTATGTTTTACCCGTAATTATATGAATGAACGCCGCGACGGCATTGGTAATTCTAATCAATTAATTAATCTGGAATTATTTATTACTGCCAATACAACATCAAAAGTCACAGTGGAAATTGACGGTATTGGTTACAAAAAACAAGTAAAAGTTGAAGGGGGGACTGTCACAAATTTGGCTGTTGATCCTTCCGCTCAAGTTATGGGTGAAGAAGTTATACAAAGATTGGGCGTACATATTACTTCCGACAATCCTATTTCTGTGTATGGTTTAAGTCGTCGTTGGCAAACAACCGACACATATCTTGGATTGCCTGTTTCGGTGCTCGGCACTGAATATCGCGCTATATGTTATTCATTTTCGGAAGGTATGATGTCACAATTTAGTGTGGTGGCTACCGAGGATTCCACAAAAGTGACAATTATTCCGACAGTAAAGACCCGCAAACATCCGGCAGATAAACCTTATACCGTGAATTTAAAGCGCGGCGATGTATTTCCCGTGGGTGCTGAAGTGGAAGGTGGGGGCACCGGCGATTTGACAGGCACACTTATTCGTTCCAATAAAAAAATTGCAGTGTTCAGCGGACATCAATGTGCGTATGTGCCGCGTGGTCTTATCGGTTGTAATCATTTAGTGGAGCAATTACCACCAATTAATGCATGGGGTAAACATTATTATGCGGGTAAATTAGAGCGTCGTTCACGTTCAACAATTCGTGTGGTGGCAAGTCAGCCGCAAACGAAAGTATTTGAAAATTCAAATTTGGTTTCGGTATTGGATGCCGGACAATTTTATGAAAATTCCAATGTACGTCAAAATTTACAAGTAACAGCTGATAAACCTATTTTATTAGCACAATATTCGCAAGGATTTACCAATGGCGATGATGTTGGCGATCCTATGATGCTGCTTGTCAGTCCCACACAACAATTTTTGAAGCAATACCGATTTGCCACACCAATTAATGGCGAATGGAAACATTATGTGAATATTGTGATTCCGTCACGGGCAATTCCTACTTTACGATTAAATAATAGAAAACTCGACACATCCCAATTTCAACGTATGGGATTGAGCCGTTATTCCATAGCGCAAGTGCAAGTGCCTTTTGGTACGCATACTATTATTGCCGATGAACCCTTCGGGCTGTCTTCCTATGGTTTTGGCTATGGAGGGCAAGCCTATGATGCCTATGGAAATATGGGCGGACAATCCTTTGATGAAATATTTGAAGAACCGGACACTTTAGCACCTACCGGCGATTCTCGCATTGTTGATTCGCGCATAAATATCATTTTTCGTGATGACAGAACTATAGACAGAGGGTTGAAATCTATTCGTGTGGTATTTGCAAAAAATATGCAGGCAAGTATTCCCAAAATAGAAGCCGGAGTGCCGCAAATTAATTTTCTTGTCAAAACAATAGACCCTTCGGCAGCGGGCAGAATGGTTCTGGAAGCGGTGGATGTTGCCAATAATCGTTCTATTTATACCGTATGCCACACCTATGACCCAATTACTAATGATTTTACGTTTACTATGCGTGACGGTGAGCGCGATGATTGTGCTGAAGAACCCGGTTGGCAATATGGTGCAAGTTTCGGATGGCAGAGGAATTTTAATTTTGCCGATTTTTCGACGAGCGGGGGCATACCCACAAGAGGTAATTTCAGCACGGGGACTGCTGCCGGATGGATTTTTGGGATTACTGCCGGAAAAAGAATTTCAGGCACTCTTGGATTAACCGGAAAATTAAGTATAGAAAATCGCCCTGCAACAATTATTTCACCCGATTCTGTGGTTTCTTTTATTCGGGACAGAGAATCGAATATTCTTGTGCCATTGCAAGAAGGCACACAATGGAAAACGGGCTATCATGCTGCACTCAGTGTGGTTGCTGAATGGTATTTTACCCAATCATTGTATCTTATTGGTGGTGCGCGAACTGCAATACCCTTAGGAAAGAGTATAGAACAAGAACGTATTATTCTTCGTCCGTCCGATTATCGTTATGCTGAAACGGGTACTACAAATTTACCCACAGAAAAAAGTGATTTATCAAGTATGCGTACTTTACAATTCGGTGCCATCGGTGGAATTGGGGGGCAATATATGGCTAATTCAAATGTGACGATAAATATTGAAGCAACATATTTATATGGTCTTAATAGTATCTTGTCCGATGCTGACTGGAACACTAATTTCCTTACTGCTCATCTGGGCGTGAGATACCGTTGGTAAAAGTGAATAAAATATGACATCTGAATTACAACAAAAAATACTTGATGCACAAACAGTACACGGTAATAAACCGTCGGAAATCACATATTCTTTCCAATCTTTGGCAGATGTGATGCATCATCATCGTTCCTTCGATAAAAAAATATGGATGATTTATTATGATGAATATAATAATCGAACAGAAATCAGCTATAGTACATTTATCTATACCGTAGGACAATGCGCGGGTTTATTGCAGCAATTAGGTGTTTCACGTGGCGACAGAATTGCAACAATGTCCCATAATCATCCCGATACAATTGTAATATATTTTGCGGCTTGGGCTGTTGGCGCATGTGTGGTGCCATTAAATATGACCGAAGACACAGACCGTTTGGGATATGTTCTTGAAAATTGTGGCGCAAAAATTATTTTTTGCCGTGAGGAATATCGTCAAATTTGTGATGCAATTATTCCCGATTCTAAACCTACCGTCATCACTCTGTACCGTGACACTACAATCAAAAATGGTTTCCATGAGAGAATAGCGCAATGCGGTGATTATACTTTTTCGCAAGAAAATATGATGGATTGCGAAGCATTAATTGTTTATACAAGCGGCACAACGGGCAATCCCAAAGGAGTTGTTTTAGTTCAAAGAAATCTTTTTGCCGATGCAGTCACTATTGCCGAATGGCATGGCATACATGAGCAACAACGTATGATGTGTGTATTACCTGTGCATCATGTAAATGGCTGCATTGTGACACATGTGACACCATTTATCGCAGGTGCATCATTAGTGCTGAATCGCAAATTCCAAACCGAATATTTTTTCCGTCGCATAGCTGATGAACAGGTCAATATTGTATCGGTTGTTCCTACATTACTTGCTTTTTTATTAGATGCTCGCATAGATGATCTCTCTGTAAAAAATAATGGATTCCGCCATATTATCTGTGGTGCAGGTCCCCTAACGGTGGACTTAGCAAAGAATTTTTATGATTATTATGGCATTCCGATAATTCATGGCTACGGTTTATCGGAAACAACATGCTATTCTTGCTTTATTCCGGCAGATTTATCGGAACAAGACTATAAACGTTGGATGATTGACGAAGGATTTCCGAGCATAGGTATCCCTTTGCCATGTAATGAAATGGCAATTCATGATGAGAAAGGAAATGCAATGCAGGAACGCGAAAGAGGGGAAATTGTCATTCGCGGCACTAATGTGATGAAAGAATATTACAACAATATATCGGCGAATGAAGCGACATTTGCTTTTTCATGGTTCCGCTCCGGCGATGAAGGTTTTTTTGTTTATGATGAACATAAACGCCCTTATTTCTTTATCACGGGCAGAATAAAAGAATTAATAATTCGCGGCGGCGTTAATCTTGCACCATTGGAAATTGATGAAATCATAAATTCTGCGCCCGGTGTAAAAGCCGGAATTTCCGTCGGATTTGAGAATGATTTCTATGGAGAAGAAGTCGGCGCGCTTATTATCCCCGAACATGACACTATAGACAAAGAGCATATTTTGGCATATTGCAGACAACATTTGCCATTCCATAAATCGCCCAAAGTCATCGTATATACAGATGCTTTACCGGTGACAAGTACAGGCAAATATCAGCGCAATAAAGTAAAACATATTTTTTCCGAATGGAAAGCTATACAATTCAAAAAATAAATATTTAACCACCTCATACATTTTTTTATGAAAAAAACACATTTTCATTCTCTTCACACCTCTTATGGTGCAAAAATGGTCAGTTTTGCCGGTTTTGAAATGCCTATTCAATATCCCAAAGGAATTATTCATGAACATAAAGTGGTACGCAATGCCGTTGGCGTTTTTGATGTTTCTCACATGGGCGAATTTGAAGTGCGTGGCAATGATGCACTGGCTTTTCTCCAAAAAATATCTCTTAATGATGTCTCTAAATTAGAAAAAGGCAAAGCACAATATTCTGCTATGTGCTATTCTGATGGCGGTATTGTGGATGATATGCTTGTCTATCATTGCGGTGATTATTATATGATGGTAGTCAATGGTGCTTGTGAGGAAAAAGATTGGGCATGGGTGCAAGAAAATGCTGCCGAGTTCAATGATTTGGCTGTGACAAATGTGAGTGATGAATTTAATTTGCTCGCTGTGCAAGGTCCAAAATCTTTGGAAGTGATTGCGAAATTAACCGATATAGCCATAGCCGATATTCCGTATTACAATTTTGCTTTCGGAAATTGCTGCGGTGAAGAAATGATTCTATCACGCACAGGTTATACGGGTGAAATAGGCATGGAATTATATTTCAAAGGCGGCGAAGAAACAGCCACAAAGGTGTGGAATGCAATTTTTGAAGCAGGTGCTGAGTTTGGTATTGAACCTATCGGCTTGGGTGCTCGCGATACTCTGCGCTTAGAAAAAGGGTATTGTCTTTATGGTAATGATATTGATAATACCACCAATCCTATTGAAGCCGGCTTAGGGTGGATTACCAAATTGCAAAAAGGTGATTTTAATGGTAAAGAAACAATTGCTGCCGTAAAAGCAGAAGGTGCAAAAAGAAAATTGGTCGGTTTTGTGATGCAAACGGAAAAATTATTACCCCGTCAGAATTATAAAATTATGGCAAATGGTGCTGAAATCGGGGCAACTACAAGTGGGAATATTTCGCCGCTATTGGGCAAAGGTATTGGCTTAGGATATGTATCTGCTGAATTTTCTACTCCCGGAACAATAATAGAAATTGCTGCAAGAAATACAACATTTCCCGCTGAAGTGACAAAACTTCCATTTTTGTAATTCTCTTTGCTCATTCCCTACATTCTTTCCCCCATACTGTCGTTTTTTGACACTATGGGGGATTTTTTTTATCAAATGGTTGATGTGAGTCAAGTTAGTTTTCTATCATTTTTGTACTTTTTCCCGCCACCACAATGAATACGATAAATATTTCCTCTGTTAAATTTTTTTGTCAATATGCTATGTATGTTGCAAAAATTTGCTAAGTTGCAAATAGTATAGCGCTAAGCCACGGTTCGATGATGGAGTATGATATACACTGATTGGATATTGGATGTTAGATTGGATAGAAGAATAGTAAAGAGCCGCCGCCTACCGTGTACCAACATTTTTTCATTTATTCAAAGGAATTTGCCATGTATAAACAATTCTATGGCACACCTCGCGCGAGAAAAACTCGGGGGGGGGGTAAACGCTTTTCACACAATGCTTTTGTGTGTGATCATTATGGTTATGTCATTTAACCAGACTTATAGTCAATTATGGCAGGAATTGGCTCCCAATCAACCACCGAACTGCCCACCGATGCACAATTATGTGTTTAATCGGGCATTTTATGAAGGCAAAGTTGGCATCGGGGGATTAGTTCCGGGTTTTGATACAGCATTCTGCCAACGAGTGTATGAACCACAATCAATGCTCCATTTACATACAATCTATAATCCGGAACCACCACGTCATTTATCGGCAAATATGACATTCCAATCACATTTTCCCTCAATGTTACCAAATGAACGTTCGCGATTTGCGGGATCACAAATTACATTTCTCTCAGGAAGTCGTCAAAATGAGAGTCCTGAATGGGAAGTTGGAGCAATTTCTACTATTGCCTGTGGCAGAGGTATTAATCCGGCAGACACGAATCCTTCATTGGCATTATATGAACCTTCGCAAAATACTGATTATAGAGGCGGTTTACTGTTTTTCAATAGCCAACCCAAAGGATCTACGGGCTTAGTTGAAGTAATGCGTATGGTGAACAATCGCGTTGGTATTGGATTTAATATGCCACAAGGTACTTCGCCTGTGCAGCTATTACCTTTTGCAAATCCCCTCGGTCGTTTCCAAGTTATTTCTCAAATTATCGCAGGTGGTGCAAGCGGGCAAGCGGGCAATCAACCTGATTTACAAGGGGTTGTCACTTTATTACCCGGCAATAATGGCTCATGGTGGCATATCAAAAATGATAATAGCACCTTACGAATTATGGTAGGTAGTAGTACGCCAACAACAGATAGCGATGTTCCCGCACCAAATCCCGTCAAAAATACCGCCATGACTTTTCAGAATTGGAGCAATTCTGTTACCATAGGTTCGGATATTATTCCCCTCAATGCAACGTGTGCCGTTTATTCAGAACCTTTGTTCAATAATTTACCTCAGCCAATAACATTACGCTTAGCACGAAAAAGAACAAATGGTATTGATGGCAATACTAATATTCCGGGTGTGAGTGGCAATAAAGATTATAAACTATTATCCGCAGGTCATGAAGATGAGGAAAATTTTGTCATCTATGGCAATGGGAAAACAAGAATTGGCCAGGAAGCAATTACCTCAGGCAGTCATGCCAATTGGCAACTTGCCGTTGATGGAAAAATTGTTGCCAAAGAGGTAGTTGTCACTTTGGATAATTGGGCAGATTTTGTTTTCAAGAAGGACTATGCACTTCGGAGCTTAGAAGATGTGGAAAAATTCATTGACGATAATGGTCATTTGCCCGATATTCCCAATGAAAAAGAAGTACAAAGTAATGGCGGCATTGAAATCGGCGAGATGCAAGTTCGACTTTTACAAAAAGTAGAAGAATTAACTCTCTACATGATTCAACTGAAAAAAGAAAATGATGATCTGAAAAAAATGATACAATCACACATTAATCCAAAGGAATAAAACTATGAAAAACATTAGTGCAATCCTCATTGTGTTCATCAGTATTCTTGCTCTGAACGCTTGTAATAATACTCCCGCATCCGTGATGGAAGATACATGGGTTGAAATCAAAGACACGACACATTTGCCGGACATAGATACTTTATATGGATATTGGGAAGAATTTAGAGGTCTTATTGTCCGTAACAGTGAAGAATATAATACCATACCGAAACGAATTATAGATACAACATATAGTAAAAATATTTTCACGGGAACTTTACCCGAAGCACCGGACTTTGCATCATATAGTTACCTCGCTTATACTTTTTTTGAAGTTGATATAATTAAATTCCCTCAATATAATCGTGTACCGCAGGTAAAATTTAGAAGGGTTTTAAGAAATGATAGTCAGAAAAAAATTCGCTATGAATTAGATGTTATGCATGATCCTATTTTTGCATACCCTTTTGCTTTACAAGTGGTGCATCGGCAAAACTGGATTCGTATTCCGAAAGTACCAATTGATTATTCTTTTGAAATTGATCTTATATTCATCCCATTCGACTAATAACATGAAAAAAGACATTATGATGAAATTACTTTTGGTATGTTTTATATTCTTATTTTCAGAATCACAAGCCGTTGAATTCAAAAAACATATCATAAATAAAAAATTAATTCAACTACATACACAAAGAATACCGGAAATCAAATTTAATGATATTTTCATTAATGCTGACAGCATTCTAAACAATTATCCGAATGACAGTGTGTGGTTGTTTAATGATGCAAAAACCGATACAGTTGTAAGACATAAGATAGCTCTGGGGCAGTGGCTTAAATACATAGACACAAATACTGTTTATTATTGGATAAAAATTGCAAGCCCTAATTCTATATCTATTGGTGTTAACTTTGATAGTCTCTTTCTTCCCGAAAATCATAAACTTCTCATTAGTGATATAAACGGAAATTCGATTGATTATCCGTCAAAAAATCGTCATTTTTGGAGAAAGTTCTATTCTTTTCCAATAACTTCAGATACAGTCATTTTAGAGTATTCTTTTCCAATAACGGATACTACTACGATAGGGTATATAGAAGTTGAATCCATATATTTAGATTTTTTATCAATTGAGGCAAATTCAGCATTGAGTAAATCAACAAACGAAGAGGTTTTATATAATTTAAAACCCGAACTTTATTGTATAATCAACGAAGCTCACTGTTATAGCGGAGCATGTAAAGAAAAAAAATCCGCTTGTTTCATTAAAATTAACGACAGTAAACATGCTTCCGCAGTACTGTTAAATAATGCAAAAAATGATGGGAAGCCATATATACTCACTGTATTCCATGCAATTGATTTGAACCGTGACTATGTATTATCAGAAGCAGAAAAAAGCAATGTTAATAATTGGAGGTTCAAATTTGGATATATACGAGATGGTTGCCAAGACCCCTTTGTATATGATGGTTATACGTATGATGGGGCTGAATTCAGAGCAGCTTGGCGCGATACTGACTTTGCTTTGGTTGAGATGGATGAAATGCCTCAGTCAGGTGATTTCTTTAGCGGATATGGTGGAGATGTTTATTATGCAGGATGGGATGCACGGAATGTTATCCCTAGTAGTTCTATATGTTTCCATTATCCACTGGCCAGTAATCAGATTCCGCTGATGTATATGTATGACCCAATGCCGCCAATACAGCATGATTGGTTGTGGGATTGTGCGAACATATATCCCGGCGTAGATTTCTGGAGAATGGACCCAGGTAATAGTGGCGGATCGGGTAAAGCATGGAATCGTTCTTCAGGAGCTCCGTTATTTAATCAAAACTACAAGGTGATAGGGCAACTCTGGGGAGGCTGTGATAATTGTACATATCGTGCCAGTACATTTGGTGCTTTGTGGAGGTCATGGACGGGTGGCGGTACTAACGAAACTCGTTTGAGCAACTGGTTGGACCCTGATGCAAGCGGTGTACAAATTCTTGATGGTTATCATCCTGATACTCACTATGGAGGAACGAATATTGAAGGTAATGGATGGACAAATGCGATTAGAAACTTGAGCTTAGGAAGTATAGATAAGGGGGTATGGGTGAATAGTTTTACTGTAGATCCAAGTGCAACACATACTTTCAAAGCTGGACGCGAAATTAGATTACTACCATGTACACATCTGAAACATGGTTCAAATGTTCGCCTACATATACAAGAAGTAACATGTAACGATGATGTACGATATAGTTATAAAGAAAGCGATATGAGAACCAATTGTGGCGTTGGTTGGATATATAAGAGTAATGAAAATAGTTCTGTCCAAGAAAATGAGTTAACCCAAGATTTCTTTTCTAAGGAGTCAATTACTGCATATCCATCGCCTACAAATGAAACAATTAATATTACATACAACATCATAAAAAGTAATATTATTGGCTCTGAGCTATATATCACAAGTGCATTAGGCAATCGTATTGATATTAGTACCCCTCAGAATACTCAATACTCAATCAACTACGATTGTTCACATCTTGCCGCCGGTATATATTATGTAGTCTTAAAAACAGCAACAGGAGTTTTATCCACTCCTTTTATAATAATTCGATAAGGTTATAGTGAAGAAATTGGTGTTTAGCAGCTTTCTTTTTTTGAGGGAGCTGCTTTTATATTTCCTCTTTACGCATTTGATTCAACTGAAAAAAGAAAAGGATGACCTGAAAAAAAAAGTTGATGAGATAAATACAAAATAAACGTTCCACTATACTCTTAACTTGCATGAAATTACTCTTTAGCATATTCTTTTTTTGTATTATGACATTGCCATGTTTTGCACAGGATTCGCTGAAAGCAGCATCAACTCTTTCATTCAAACCATTAGTAGGTCTGGGTCTGCTTAATGGTGCAAGAGCAGGATTGCAAGTTCAATACAATGATTTTATTGCTATTGAAGGTGGGGCGGGGATATCTGTCTTTTCATTTAAGCACATTCTTGCTCAGGAGTTTACAAAGTTGAATTGGCTAATTTCTCATGGAATAATTGTGACACCACTTGAAGACAAACG
>JAFLBY010000087.1 GCA_017302855.1 Candidatus Kapaibacterium sp. | reverse complement strand
TTACCTTCGACAATTTACGCCTTGTGGCAACAGCAACGGCGCGTTATGTTTTATCATTATTCAAAGAGAGCCCTTCAGTTGTGATTGGCTATGACACACGCTTTCTGTCAAAAGAATTTGCGGAGGAAACTGCAAGAATTTGTGCTTGTATGGGCATTACGGTGCATTTATCGCAATCGGTCTCTTCTACTCCACAGGTGTCATTTCATACCAAACAAAAAGGCTGTTCCTTGGGCATTGTGATAACGGCAAGCCATAATCCACCCATTTATAATGGGTTTAAGGTCAAAGGAAATTTTGGCGGACCGGCATATCCCGAACAGATAGCGGACATAGAAAAACAATTGGCGGCATTGTACGCTTCGCCTATGGAATTATCACTCAAATCGCTTGATGAATACATTGAAGAGCGTACCATTCGATTATTCGATGCTCAAGAACCATATTTGCGTTATATCCGCAAAAAAATTGATTTGACAGCCATCCAAGAAGCCGGCTTGCGTATTGTCTATGATCCGATGCACGGCGCAGGCATTAATACTATGCACCATATCTTACCGAATGTCAAAGAAATTCACGGCGACTATAATCCATCGTTCGGCGAAGTACATCATCCCGAACCTATTCAGCAGAATTTACGACCTTTAATCGAAACTGTACGCGATGGCAAGTATGATGTGGGGCTTGCCACCGACGGTGATGCCGACCGTTTGGGAGCTGTGGACGAAGATGGAAATTTCGTGGATTCACATCGGATTTTTATGTTGCTGATGCAATATCTCTTTGAAGATAAAAAGAAAAAAGGCTCTGTGGTAAAAACGGTATCTTTAACCTCGATGGTGGCGGAATATTGCGAAAAACATGGCATTGAAGTTATTGAAACTCCTGTGGGCTTTAAGCATACAGCTAAACTTATGAATGAAACAAAAGTGCTTATCGGCGGTGAAGAATCCGGCGGATTAGGCACTTGTGTGCATATTCCAGAACGTGACGGTATCTTTAATGGACTACTGTTGCTTGAAATGATAGCTACTCGCAAAAAATCATTGAAGCAATTATGTGATGATTTGGATAAAGAATTTGGAAATCATCGCTATGCACGCCGTGATGTGACGGTCTCCGAAAAGCAAAAACAGGCAATTCTGGCGGCTTGTCGTACAAACCCAACACATATAGGACGCTTTGAAGTACGTGAAACCAATACACTCGACGGATTTAAATTCATTTTCGATAATGGCTGGCTACTTATTCGTGCATCCGGCACTGAACCTCTTATCCGTTTTTATGCCGAAGCAGAATCCATGAGTAAAGTAAATGAAATACTCGATGAAGCACTAAAAATGCAATAATTACAATCAAAACATTGTGTTATTCGACATTACACAGGCAGAGCAGTATATTTTTACTGTTCTGCCTGTTTTTTTTGGTGACATATTGTTTGAGAATAGTGTCACCAATTTGTTCAAACGTAAAAATATAGTAGTATCGTGATTGACCGTTTCAACATATATGGCATGCAGACCGCACGCAGAGCAATGCTGACTGTTCTGACGCTGATGTCATTTGTGATGGCTATAACGGTTGATGCATGGCATACCCACGATGCAAAGGTGAACGCTGCCGAATGGCATAAACACCATTCCGAATCGCAGGATGATAGCGGTGCATCTCACAGCGATGAAAATTGTCCTCTGTGTTATCATCATTTTACCAAAGATATTCTTGTTGCCGATACTCTCACTGTTGCGACTGAAGAGTATTGTTTCGATTTTCCTTTTTTCCTTTTCTCAGCCGAGTTCACAAATTACTGCCACATCATTGCTGTGCGCGGTCCCCCCTCTTTTTCATAATGTTCCTCCAATAATGTAGCTCTAAGATATGACACCCATTGCCTTTGGATGCGGTATTGTCATGCAGCAACTGTCACACAGCATTAAACAATGCCGTTGGTGACTTATGTATATCTGACACTTTACCATAGATTGGTTTTTATGGTAAAAAATATTATTTTCTCACTTTATTTTTACTATTCATTATGAAAAAGAAATTTTCTCTACAATCAGTATTCATTTTTGCTTTCTTTGCAGTATCTGTTTTGTTTTTACATTCATGTTCCGAAGATCATACCCATGCACCCGGCGAGCATTTTGAAGCCGAAGGTGCGGTGTTTTTAGATGGTTCGCGTGCCACATATTTACAAATATTCCGCGGGCAAGTTGATGCTGCATTCAAACCCAAGTTTATTGCTCCTTTGAATAATCTTTCCGATGCATTTATTGTCAAATTTCTTGATGCCGATAAAAAAGAGAAAAATCCCCCGACCGATCCTTCCATCAAATTGACATGGAAAATTGCCAATAGCGATATTGTTGAAGTCTATCAGCATGCAGGCGAAGAGGGTGGTTATGAGTTCCATTTGCGCGGAAAAGAAACAGGCACTACGACTATTGAGTTCTTTTTAACACACGGTGACCATTCCGATTACAGAACCGGAAGCATTCCCGTAGAAGTGATAAAAGATTCTACGACAATTGAAGATCCTATAATCACATATATTGATGAAGAATCGGCTCTCGAATATGCGAGTGCTGATACAAAAGGTAAAGCAAACGGAGGAGTTACGGTAGCACTAAATGACACAACAGATCATATCGAGGCAGAAATTACAAATCGTGATGGCACTACTCCCAAACTTGATGCTGCGGAATATTTTATCTCTATTGTTACAGAAGATGCTACTATTGCTGCAATAGTTCCTCCAAGTAAAGATGAACCATTTGCCTTTAATATTGTCGGGAAAAAGAAGGGATCAACCAAGTTTATTACAAAATTATATAGAAAAATCGAAGGCAAAGATGTTGAAATAGCATCTTTCGCCGGAATAAGTATTGTCGTAAACTAAAAAAAATAACCGCAAATTTGATTATTTCGGTACAGCAGTGAATAATCTGCACAAAAAAAAGGCGGGGATAAAATCCTCGCCTTTTTTTTTAGATATTTATTTTAAGGAACAATTCTGTAAATCATTCTCGGAAATGGAATAACTTCACGAATATGTTCAGCACCCGAAATCCATTTTACCGTTCTTTCTACGCCCAGACCAAAACCGCTGTGAGGCACCGAGCCGAATTTTCGTAAATCCAGATACCATTGGAATGCTTCTTCGGGCAAATTCTCATGGCGAACACGTTCCAATAATACATCATAATTATCTTCACGCTGACTGCCGCCTATAATTTCGCCCGCACCTTCGGGAGCTAACATATCCATAGCCAAAGCAACTTTCATATTTTCGGGGTCGCGTTTCATATAAAATGCTTTTACTTCTGCCGGATAACGGTGAATAATACATGGTTTGTCAAATTGCTCCATAATGGCTTCTTCTTGCGGCGCACCAAAATCTTCACCCCAAGGAAAATCTGTGTGGGATTCAGTGCCATCTGCATTTTTCTTAATTAATTTGACATTATTTTTATTAAGCCATTCGACCGCTTCAGAATAACTCATACGGTGGAAAGGTCTGCGTACTTTTTCTAATTTGGAAATATCGCGCCCTAAAGTTGCCAATTCTTGCTGACATGTTTTTAGGCAATATTGTACTATATATTCGACTAAATCTTCGGCTAAATCCATGTCATCATTTAAATCGAAATATGCCATTTCGGGTTCTACCATCCAAAATTCTGTCAAATGGCGGCGTGTTTTGGATTTTTCGGCGCGGAATGTTGGACCAAAAGTATAAACTCTTCCCAAAGCCATAGCAGTCGCTTCAGCATATAATTGCCCTGATTGTGATAAATATGCTTTACCTAAATCAAAATACTCTGTTTCAAATAAAGTGGAAGTTCCCTCACAAGCATTTGGTGTAAGTATGGGAGAATCCATAAGACGGAAGCCATTACCATCGAAGAAATCGCGTATTGCTTTCACCACTGCCGAACGAATGCGCATGATGGCATGTTGGCGAGCCGACCGTAACCATAAGTGGCGATGCTCCATCAAGAACTCAATGCCATGTTCTTTGGGTGTGATGGGATAATCCGAAGCTATCTGATGGATTTTTACTCCCGTGATGTCAAGCTCATAGCCACCGGGAGCACGGGGTTCTTCCCGTACAGTGCCCGTAATACTGACAGAGGATTCCTGTGTTAATGAGCGGATATTCTCAAAGACCTCTTCGGGCAAATTGGGTTTGAATGCAACGCATTGGCAAATGCCGCTGCCGTCGCGCAATTTAACAAATTGTAATTTGCCCTTGCCGGTGGTGTCATAGACCCAACCATTGAGGGTTACTTCCTGACCAACAGCCGTGCCCAGCCGTTCAATTGTCAGGTACGATGTGTAACGTGATGCCATTGTTAGAGTTAAATAATGATAAAAAATTGTGTAATTGTCATTGTTCTTGAAAGTATAGCATGGTGCGCAGATGTTTTACATTGCCGGCCATTGCCATCTTATGTGAGTTTTTGACGTAAAAATTCTTGCAAAATTACCATGAAACGACACAGCAATGACAAGGATTGCTATTTATCTGCTATGCAGTATCATAAAAAACACCTAATTTGTCATAAAACTCAATGCCGGATTCTATGCGCTTCTTACTCCGAATGATTATGACCATTTATACTTTTATGCGAAAAGTGATAGCCAATGCTTCCTCGCATAATGTATTCTTATTGTCTGCGGGCATAGCATATAATGCACTTTTATGTGTGATTCCGCTTATGCTTGTGGGTCTATCTCTTGCGGGCTTGCTCATCAGTCAAGAACAGGTGGAACAAGCGATAAAGGAATTTATCCAACAATTTTTCCCCGAAACATCCTTTCGTGTACAAACCGGAGCGATTATCCTTGGGGAAGTAAGAAAATTTTACAACTATGGCTCTGCTGCCGGCGGAATCGGGCTTCTGGTATTATTGTGGAGTGCGTCTGTATTGCTGAGCGCTGTGCGAACTTCGCTGAACCATATTTTTGGTATAATTCCCCGACGTTCCTATATCGTCAATAAAATACGTGATATGGGATTAACTTTACTTTTTCTTGTATTATTGGGCATAGCATCATTTATTCCGTCGGCTATAGCATTTTTTATGTCATTTGGTTCGCAATTATCATCCGAACTTCCTATTGCATGGCTCACCGGTATCACAGCCGAAGTAGTCGGTATCCTGTCATTGTTTTTCTTTTTTCTTTTTATGTATCGCGTGCTTCCCAACAAACGATTGCCTCGATTTATTACTGTGGGCAGCAGTCTGATTGCCGTTATGTTATGGGAAATTGCACGCTGGATTTTTGGCTGGTATGTGACGACGATTTCTTCATTCGGCAGTATTTATGGCGCATTTGCTGTCATTACCATCATCGCCGTATGGATTTATTATACCGGATTTATTGTGTTGTTTACTGCCGAAAGTATGCAGGCAATCTATCAGTTACGATACACTACTCAACAGAAGTAAATACCTTCATACCGGCCATTCTATGATTCGACCGATTCGACAAACCCATCAACCGAAATTATATATCCCATCATTATAAAAAATTTTATTATCAGAAAGCTATTCTATATTCAATACCCGCAAGAAAACTCCGCGTTAATCCATCGGGACGGGCTTTCCTCACAACAAATGGCATCGCTATATTGAGCTGCAATGAGTGACCTTGCCGTATAGTATAATCCAAAAATATATTCCCATTAAGTGTCAGCCCTTGCGAACCCTCAATCTCAAATTCTTTGCCCGCAATATCGGTAAATCTGTCATTTGCCAAATGATAAATCGGTACAATACTCGGAGTCAATCTCCATGAATCAGCCAAAGAAATACCATACGAAACTCTGCCGACAATATCGCCGCTGCGTATGAAGTTCCGTGTGGAAGGGAAATTCTGTAATTGCATACTGTTTGAAGCCAAAAACTGATTGTTATTCTGCGTGAGCGGTTGTTGCAAAGCAAGAGCAAAGCGCATATTATCCCAACGATATGTCATACCCGCAAGAATATCTATTGTGCCCAAACTTGATTGATAATCCATGGGTAAAGCATTGCCATTATCCACACGATTGCCATCGGTCAAGGGGAATTTACCTCCTATGGTCACAGTAATATCATCCGCAACAGCGATTGCCGATGTCAGATATATATCTCCCAAACCAAATACCGACAATCCATTACCACTTTGTGCCAATGAAGTCATTTTCGCGCTTAACCCCAAAACATCACTTGCACGCCATTGATATTCGAGATACTGTCCCCACGCAATAATGTCATTATCTGCTTTACCCGAAGACATACCCACCGCAATCTGATGATAGGTGCTTGTATCCGCTCCCGTATGATCGCCATAGATACTGCATGCGCCCGCATCGCTGCAACCTTGCGCCGAAAGCTCCGCTGAACACACCACACATAGTAACAAAAAAATGCCATAATACTTTCCCATTGTCAATACCCTTTGTTAATGATAAAATTAGAGACTCCCATATCTTTTACATTATTGGTTTTACTCATTGTTTCCACATTATTTCCACACAGCATCAATTCCTCTAAACAATCTCCTTCCCCGTCGGACAAGGGCGGCATGGGGCAGAAAAATGAACAGGATAAAAATAATGTGAGGCGAATATGTCCACCCCGTCTATTTCGACTGATTCGACAAGCTCATCAACCGAAGCTCGATGACCGTCTGCCACCCATCAAGATGGGAATTTTCGGATTCTATTGTTATAATATCATGTCATCCCCGCGGGCTTTTGTGGTTTTGGTAGCTTTTCCACTTATTATTGCATCTCACCCGAATTTCAGTCTTAATTTTCGAGACAATATTCACACAAACTCTTATGCTTGTATAGCAAACACATATCATATACAATACGAATCAGGACTTGCGGAAAGTATTTCCGAATTCCACATCGGACACATAGAGTATGCTGTAAATTTTACTAAGTAATGCGGTGCTATAAAAAGAACAATGCTGCGCTCTTATCACATATTTCCCACTATTGGACATGGCAAATAGCTATACCATGCTGAGAAGTTCACGGCATTACTTCGGAAATCATTCACAACTAATCAATCTATGATGATAGGAAAAAAATTTTTGGCTATATTCCGTAGCGTGCCTATATTTGCAATGGCGTATAGTAAAAAAGTATGTAGATTATTCAATAACAAAAAAAAATAAACTTTCTATCACACGCAGGTTGTTTCTCTATGGGTTAGTGCTGAACACGACATTATTAGCCTTGTTAGCTTTGACAGCGTTCGAGTAATTCGCATCAGACAATCCCGTAACCGTATCGCAAAAAACTGAAAAGAGTGGAGCAATAATATCTCTCGCTTTGGAAATCAAAACGGAAATTTTCTCTCATAATCTTCTCTGCAACCAATAATGTCTATCCTTGCCATTGATTGTTTGCTATCAGAAATAGAGAAAAATAACCGACATGAAACAGAGAATACTATTTATAGTAAAGAGAGAGAAGCAATCGTGAGCATTCCGTCAAGTCAGTGTTCATAGTTATTTCAATAATGTCCTTGAGTAACTATGAAGGTTTTGCACACAATATACATACCTTTTTTGTGGTGGTGTTTTTCTTCCATAGTATTTAAATCAATCCAATGAATCGTTTTTGGCCTATAGTGTATTTATTCGTCATATATTTGTCGAGTAATATTGCTTTCTCGCAAGACATTGTGTCAATGATTAAGCGTGTAAAACCTGCTGTTGCAACTGTTGTTTCCTATAATTCTTTCGGGCTTGAAGACGGAGAAGGAAGCGGTTTTTTTATAGAGCAGAATAAACTCATTACCAATTATCATGTTATTGACGGAGCATCTTCTATCAAAATTCGCTTAAATGACAGTTCTTTATATCCGGCAAAATATATTATTACACAAGATTCGGCATTGGATATTGCTATTCTTTTCATAGATATTCCTGCCTCTCGTAAAATATCAACAATATCATTTCGCCCTACCTTACCGGAGCAGGGTGAAAAAATTTATGTTGTTGGAAATCCGCTTGGACTTGAGCAATCGGTTACGGACGGCATAGTTTCCTCCATACGTGAAATGAAAGGTCATGGCAAGGTCATACAATTCAGTGCAGGTATATCAGCAGGCAATAGCGGCAGTCCCCTATTAGATGCCAATGGAATGGTTCTTGGTGTGGCACGCTTCGGATTAAGCGAAGGACAAAACCTGAATTTTGCCGTGCCTGCCGACAAAGTTCTTAAGCTAAAACCTGCTGCTGCGCCTATTGCATTTGTCCCTACGGTAAAATCTTATCTTGGCAAAGAAATGCCTGTAAAAGATGCTTTTACCGTTGACACAACCTTGATGGGCATTCCGCCTGCGAACCTCTCCCAAAGAGAAAAAAATATTTGGCGACTGAAAGTCTCGGCTGCACGCGCCCGATGGAAACAAGATATCATTGATGATAATATCAATCGAATAGTGCGTGCCGTGAAACGTAATTTCGAATCATTCAATATGGATACCGATACCTTGACCATGAATCAAGCTTTTGTTGTGGTACGTGAATCCTTAGGTGAAAATTCAGCAGCAAGTGATTTCTCACAGGAAGAATTACAAAAATTATCATCCATGAGTTCATGGATGCTGGCTGTTGCCTTGCGTTCTGCTTTTGCGGACAAATATTCCGTTGTCGGCAGTGCTACCGGTACCATCACTGTGCAAGCACAAGAATGGCATGACTTCCAGAAAGGCAATTCCTATGGCATTATGAGTGCGGCTGATTCCACCGACATTACAGATTTGGATGTTGCGGTATTTTATCGTGATACTAATGGCGCATGGATTCCCGTTGCCTCAAACACACAAAAAGACTGGCACTGCTTCACATCATTTACTGCGCCGGTCACCGGTGAGTATGCTATTGTGTGGAGAGTAGCTGAATTTGTGCGAGAAAAGTCACAAGGCATGTTCGGTTCTTTATTTATTAAGTACTGATGTTAACACCTTAATGTATGATACCCACTTTTTATTAACTTTTTCAGAAGGACTTGTATGCTGTCTTTTATACATACAATGACAAAAAAATCGTACCTGTATTTTGCTCTGGCTGTCTTTGCTGCCACAGCACTCATGACCGGTTGTGGCGGGATGAACGGCACATACATTGCCCCACCTCCCGGACCCTTTGGATTATGTAGTTTAATTATCAATAATGGTTATGACTACGATATTGCTGTAAAACTTGCAGATGTAAAAAATCCAAATGTTACTTTACATTATGTCTATGTATCCGCAAAAAGCACTGCCGTGATAGAAAAAATTGCACCGGGTAATTTGATGATGCGATACACTCAAGGCAAAGAATGGGATCCCGTTAGTAAAATGTTCCAACGTGACCGTGCAAATTTTGAAAGCGATCAAATTTTTAAATTCGAAGAAATGGAAACAGAAACAAAAACCAGTGATGGTATTGTAAAAGAAAAAAGATATTCCGTGCAAAGTTTTACACTCAATCCCTCTATGGGCGAAGGTAATACAACCACCTCACAAATTGATGATAAGGAATTTGGGAATAAGTAAATAGTATAACCGAAATCATGCTCCAATCAATAGTTTAAAGCCGTCACAGAGTATATCTATGATGGCTTTTTTTCTGATTGAGGTGTGGATATTTCTATAAAGAGAAAATCTATAATCATCACACCCATCTCCTTAATCGGACAAGGGCGGCATGGGGCAGAAAACAAACATCATATTCCTATAAACATGTCATCCCGAAGGGATTGTCATTCCATCTCCTTCCCCGTCGGGGAAGGGTGGGATGGGGCAAAAAAAGCCAATCGGTTGCACTGAAAACGCGGTCGGTTGTACTAGAAAGCCAATCGGTTGTACTAGAAAGTCAATCGGTTGCACTGAAAACGCAATCGGCTGCACTGAAAACGCGGTCGGTTGCACTGAAAACGCGGTCGGTTGCACTGAAAACGCGGTCGGTTGCACTGAAAATGTAAGTTTTTACCTCAACTTTCCCACTTTTTTGCCAAAAAACGCCATTTTTTAGCCAATTGAGCCGACTACGAGGGGTCTCGATGCGACTACGAGGGGTCTCGATGCGACTACGAGGGGTCGTCGTCAGAACAGGATTGCATGGATTAAAGGATTAACAGGATATACTTCTCTCTTTATACGCAGAAACAGCCGCAGCATCAAGTAGTATCTTGTCTATCATATCATCTTCATCATCGTGTGCGGACAGTAATAGTCAGAACAGGTTTGAAGAGATTAAAGGATTGACAGGATATACTTCTCTCTTTATACGCAGAAACAGCCGCAGCATCAAGTACTATCATGTCTATCATATAATCTTCATCATCGTGTGCGGACAGCAATAGCAGTGCAGGGATTATTACTCCTTCCCCGCGGGGAAGGATGGGATGGGGCGAAAAATGAGGACGGGGTGGATGTATTGTTCCGGACTTTCGCCCATAAAAAAAGCCGACAGCGCGCTTTGCACTGCCGGCTTTGATGCCTGTATCAAATCCCTTGCGGTTTATTGATAGCTTTGAATCAAAACATTTAAGCGGATATTTTGAACATCTACAGCGTTAGTGTCTGCCAAATAAACTTGAAATGATGTGGCAGTTTTATTGTAAATAACCGGAGTACTAATGGTCGAATTTTCTTCTCTTACCCCCGCAGTTGGACTATCTATTGTTAATAAAACAATATACTCGGCATCTACTTGTTCCTTAATATTAACAGTAATTTCTGATGAAGTAGCAGTAGGGTTAGATTTTGAGCCACCGGTAATCATACCCGCTGCACCCGATACTGATGTGCCGTCACCAACATCACCGATAGTTAATACACCGGGACCTGATTCTGATCTCGTTGTTATTTCTTGTGAGAAATATGGCGAGCCGCTCACAGTGTTTCCTTTATAAAGTTCTACGACCAATACCTTTTTTGAGGGAGGAATCCCTGTAATCGTATGGGTTAATTCACCATTGGCAAGATTAAAGTTAACACCATTAGTTTTGGCATGGGTGTTTGGACCTACCAATACATTACCTGGGTTGTCTTTTTCTATTACACGGACGGTAAATTGTGTGGTCACACTGTCCACCACCTGCATTGTCAATGTCATCGGCGGAGGCAAAGTAGTTGAGCCTCCGCATGATGATGGACTTGAAGCCGCTGCCGGAGTAATGACCTCGGTATATTCGCGCATTAAGTTTGTTTTTATAGTAAAATCCACAGCAAATACATCACCATAGGACACTATAAAACAAAGAAGAAATAGGGAAATCCCATAAAATGTTTTCATAATATTCTTCATGATTTAATTATCAAAAATTAGTTAAAATGGTTAATGAAAGTACTGTTTATTGTTGTTGTGCTGTTTGTTCTTTCATTTTCATGTCAATGGCAGCTTTATTGAGTTCATCCTGCACATTTTTCATGACAGTATTTTTGTATGCCGGATCATTGAACATTTTTGCAAAAAGCGGATTCGATTTCAAATCAACACCACGATCTTTCAATTTTTGTTCAGCCATAAGGAAACCATTTTTGATAGCATCATCATCGAAGAATGTTTTCGGCACATCATATTCAGTAATATTCACAGATTTTGCTTCGGTGAATTTGGCAACCGTTGAGCGTACAAATGCTTCCTTGTCTGCAAGCGATGCATTGAGAATAGCTTGGGAAGAAGCAGAAGGACTTTGCGGAATATTGGTCATGCTTTGTGAATTGATAACCGGCGAAGAAACATTTTTGGGTAAATCAATAGCAGGAATATCAAGTTTTAAATCAGGGATAGGATTTTTTAAATCCACGCCTTTTGATTTAAGTACCGCATCAAAACCGGGGAGCATTTGTGATAATGCAGATGAGATAGCACTCATTTGATCATTACTTTTTTTGATATGGTCTTGCGTATAAGAGACTGCTTGTTGAAGTTGAAGAATTTGCTTTGCTTGTCTTTCGATAACAGAAGCTAAGCTATTGGTATTGAGACCCACTGCCACATTAATAAGATTGATATTCTGATTTTCTTTGCTTTCTGACCAAGCCACACCGACGATTTTTTTGAAATCTTCGGTTTTCATATTGTTAGGAGAAACAGCAATACCAAAACCATTATTACCGCCCGAAGGAAGAATATAATCGCCTTTATGTACTTTACCGAGTACACGCACAGGCACTTGACCCATGAAAGCCACTTTTTCATAATCTTTTTTGTTTTCACCGGCAGCAGGCATATTACCAAGTACGATAGGTTTGGTAGAAATAACCATATATTGATCGGCATCGGCAGTGTTTTTTGTGATTTTACCTGCTTTGAGAGCAACGATGTCGGTTGGGACGAATTTTTCAGTCGGATTTAATTTCGGCAACCATTCGGCATAATCGGCAGCACCTGATTCATAGGAAACGCCATTATTTTCTTTCATGTAGGTAATATAATCACATTTGAGCTGTTTTGCATCCTCAACACCTTGAATAGCTTCTGCTAATTGTACAGCAGATATAACGATGTCGGCAATAGCAAGAAGCGATTCCGCCACTTTTACCACCACAGTGAGAGCAGAAGCGGCAGCACTACCGGAACAAGCACCCAGCGTACCTGCGGCACATGATGCCTCTCCGGCAGCTTCCACAATCATTTGGGCAATATCAAGTCCTAAGATAACAGCACCTGTGATGGATGTTGCCAATCCGATACCTGCATCACGCATATCTGTTTCTGCACCTGCAATAAACTCATCATGAAGTGCAAGAGTATTGATATTTTCACTATCTGCATTAGCTTGGCTATCGTCTGTTTGGTCTATATCTGCATCAAGCTGACCTTCGATGCGACCAACGACACCACCTGAAGCATTACGGAACTCAACGAAATGATTTGTTACGCCCGGAGCGGGATTTGCAAGTTGGATGGCAATACCATTGCCGTCTGTGGGATTGATAAAGGTAGCGGTGAAGTTCTGATTTGCGGATCCTTGACCTTCCATAACAAAGCCGGCAGAGTATTTTGCATAGTATTCATTGGCATCGGCTGTGGAACCATTACCAAGCGCAAAACCATTATTTGCTGCAGTATTGCCTGTGCCGAGTGCAAAAGATAAATCCCCTGTGACGCTATTATTGATACCGCCGAGCACTGCACTGTGATTGCCGGAAACAACAGTATTACCTTGACCGCCGAGGATGGCATTATAATTACCTGTTGTGATATTATTGTTTAAACCGCCGCCGATAAGGTTGTGGGTACCGCCATTGATATCATGGTCTGCACCGCCGAGGATGGCACCGAAATTCGCACCGTCAGCGATATTATTATTATTACCACCGCCGATGACAGAATTGGTAGCACCTGCTGCTGTACCGATATCATTCAAAGTACCGCCAAGGATTGCGGAATTTGTACCGCCATTGACGATATTATTATTATTACCACCACCGATAGTAGCGTCTGTTGCTGTGCCGATATCATTGGAACGACCACCACTGATAGTCGCATAGTTCCCACCATCAGCAATATTATTATCATTACCACCACCGACTGTTGCATCAGTTGTTGTACCTATGGTATTATTGATACCACCGCCGATGGTTGAATTCAGTGCAGTTGTTGAAATATAATTAGTTATACCACCGCTAATGGTTGCTCCCGTAGAGAATGAAGCGATATTATTATCATTACCACCGCCGATAGTTGCATAGTTGGCAGTATTGCCAATATCATTACTATTACCACCGCCGATGGTTACAGAAAATGATGCATTACCGATAGTATTGGTATGACCACCACCGATAGTGGATGAGCGTGAAGTGCTGTTGATGGTATTATTATTACCGCCACCGATAGTTGAAGCATCGGCATCAGTAGTAATAAGGTTCATCGCACCGCCACCGATAGTTGCGCTGTCAACATCTGTGATTGTATTACCGCGACCACCGCCGATAAAGCCAACTAAGGAGTTCGTTTGGATGGTATTATTCATACCTCCACCGATAGTTGAAGCATCCGATTCAGCAAGAATGCGATTCAGTGCGCCGCCACCGATGGTTGAACTGTCATTGGTTAATATGCTATTGAGCATACCGCCACCGATGAAGTTGTAGAAGGCGGTTAAGTTCACCACATTGCGTGAACCACCACCGATAAAGCTTGT
>JAFLBY010000086.1 GCA_017302855.1 Candidatus Kapaibacterium sp. | reverse complement strand
GAGAAAGTCGTAGGACAAACAAGTTATGCGGACTGTTTGCACATTGCTTTGGCAACCATAAACCGAGCAGACTTTTTAGTGAGTTGGAACTTCAAACATATCGTAAATATTGAAAGAATTAGGGGTTACAATTCCATCAACATCAAAAATGGTTACCAACAATTAGAAATACGTTCACCAAGAGAATTTGAAAAATATGAAGACGACTGAAAAAACATTTGACGCTGTAAGATTTATGCGACAGCAACGAGACAAATTGAGCAAGAAGTTATCTACGATGACAAAAGAAGAAGTTTTAGAATACTTCAATGAACGCAAGACACATACAACTATAAAGCCCGGCACACAACAACCTTAACTGTTGGACAACTCATCAGCGATTTTTTAGCAAAATGTGGGATAGGCGGATAACACAGTGAAAAATCACTAATGCAATGTTCTTCTCCGGCATAGGCATCTCTCCCATGCTCATATTTGGGTGAATAGACAAACTTTTGTAGTTTTGAGGAAATGAATGACGGATTGTGTGAATATAAGAGGCGCATCTATACATTTGCAAAAGTACTTCATTGACAAACTGCGTTTGGGTTCAGTAACTGCGCAAATCCGCCCCCCTGATAGCGGTAATATTACGGAGACAACCACAAAGACACAATGAACCAAGAACTTTGGAATAAAATATTAGCCTTTGACTTTGACAATCCACCGAGTGAATATGGATTTTCAACAAGACTTGCCAATGAAAATTTTTGGACAAAGGAATTTACAGACCAAGCCATTTTGGAATACAAGAAGTTTATGTATTTGGCTTCAACTTCCGATTTTATGGTTTCGCCTTCGGAAATCATAGACATTGTTTGGCATCAACATCTGATTTTCACTCAATCATATCAAGTCTTTTGCAACATACTTGGCAAACAGATACAACACATTCCATCAACACACAATAAAGAAGACTTTGAAAAATTTAGACAAGCAAAGGAACGGACAATAAAATTCTACGAAAAGGATTTTGGCAAACAGCCGAATAACATTTGGGGGTATGACGGTATGTTTGAAAGTCTTAACCTTGAAAAAGCCAAATTCAAGCTGCGAACTTTTATCATATTTGGAATATTGTCGTTTATATTCTTAACCGTTCCTGCCTATTTTGTTTTGAAGCCAATTTATATTCACATTGACAATCCTTTCTTTATTTTTGGGCTTATTACCCTTTCAGTTTTAACACTCTTAATACTTGAGTTCTATAACAGAGCCAAACTTAAAAACATTGTTTCGGGTTTTGACCAATCGTCTTTTGTTTACAATCTTCAACCCCTTGAACTTGTTTACCTAAAAACACAAAAACTTTCAAATGTTATCAATGGAACTGTAAACGAACTCGTTGTCAACGGCACAATAAAGGTAAATTCAAATAACACTCTTGAACTTAAGAAAAGCAAAGCGACAAATGACAATACTCAACTTCAAGTTACTTCGGTATTATCCGAGTTGGGTAGCACATTTTATCCAAGCCTTTTGAAAAAGTTGAGTGAGAAACCCTTTTTTTGGAACATTGCAAAGAGTATGGACGCTTTTAGAAAATACTTCAACAAGTCTAAAAAATTCGGTTATCTGTTTTATACAAACTTTGCCGTATTCACTTTACTTTTATTGTTATCCTTTACCAGGATTCTTACAGGTGTTTTACGAGATACACCTGTTGTTCAAATTGTAATTGCGACAATTGTTTTAGCAGTTATTGCTATTGTTTTCTTACAACGACTAACAAAACAAATCTCTACAACAACAATTCCTGACCTATACAAAAATGAAATCTTACCGACACGACAAATTAAGGGTAATTGGCAATGGACATACTTTTTATTAGGCAGAGCAGTTTTGACAACAGCATTTGTTCCAATAATAAACTACGTTGACAAAAACAACAACAGCGGGTCAAACTGTGGGACATCTTCCGGAAGCAGTTGTGGAAGTTCTTGCAGTAGTTGCGGTGGTTGTGGTGGAGACTAAAAATATTTAAAAGATAAAAATACTTCCGCTAACACACGTAACTCTTCCACAACTCTTCAGCGATTGTTTAGCAGAATGCGGGATAGGCGGATAACACAGTGAAAATCACTAAAGCAATGTTTTGTAGTTTTGAGGTAATAAATGACGGATTGCGTCGATATGAGAGATAGCGGTCAGGCTATGAAAAAACACTACCAAGACAAAAAAATGAACAGAAAAAGAATTATGAAATTCGGACTTATTGCACTCATATTTAGTACACTTTTAGATTGTTTTTTAGACCAAAACCGAATAAATGTTACTACGGACAGTTCTCTTTCAACAGACAAAATTAGGATTGACCAAGGATTTTACTCAATTAGCGAAAGTTCAGACGAAGATCTATTAAAAATTGGGCTTGACAAAGTGGTTTACAGTGACAGTAAAGCAAAACAATTTGAAACTATATGCGGTGAAAACGACTTCCTTGTTGTTTATGACAATGAATTTTATACCATATTCCGACATTTTATTCCAAACGACTTTTATGACGGAATACCTGAACCACATACATACAATTTTGACTTTAAAAAAATTGGGGACAGAATAAACTTGACTTTAAACATTGAAGGTCAAGATGGAGAAAAATTTGAAAGAGTTATGACCAAAGTTGCAGACGCTAAAAAAAATATTTGGGGCAGACAAATTAAAAAATGATATGATGACACTCGAAAAAAAAGAAGTCCGAGCCGCTAACACGGATTTGTGCAATAGTGGTTTTCCTGCTTCAATTATATTTTTTTACTTATAACAAAATTATCAAAGGGTAGGATGTTCCGCCATTCGGTGGCACATTGTAACATCTTGGCTCTATGATTACATTCTCATAGACATAGAAAATGTTAATGCTGTATTATTGCGTACATTCTTATCAAAAATTTTATAGCTTGATGTTAAATGTCTTCCCTCAAGTCTTAATAATGTCTGAGATGAAAGCATATAATCAAGATTTGCTGAGTAGCCCGTACAATCAAATTCCGATGAGAATAATGCAGCATTTTTATCTCTGAAATATTCATAACGACAAGCAATTGACCATTGTTTCGAAAAACGACCATGAGCAATGATAGTAGGTGTGTACCAATAATAATATCTTCTGCCTTCTCCCCTATCTCTGCCAATATCAAATCCGGCTATGACACCAAAATTTTTGCTAAAAAAAACATGGGAATACACATTATGATATACACGCATTGATTGTTCATTCTCCGGTCTGTCGCTTCCAAGAAAATTACTATAATTTATCATAAAAAATGGAGAAAAATGATATTGTAATTGCAGACCAAATGAGGGTGTATGAATATCAGGATTACGAAAAATAGTTTGCCAACCATTTAGGTACAAAAGTGACAACAAAAGAGTGCTATCAGCGGTTTTGTAGGAGATTTTCGCTCCTGCTTCATAATAAGGTGAATTTTCCGCAACAAGACTGCGTGTCACAGTATAACAATCGGCTCCGACAGCACTTTCAAAACCAATATGCGATGGAAAAATCCCCATATCGAACCAAATATTATGCGATGAATCTAAACGGATTCCACCATTCGCTTCATACAAAAATTGTGCAAAAGCAGGTTCTTTACTAAGATTATATTGTGCATAATTACCAGCCATCAATCCAATATTTGCCCTAACATTCTTGTTCCTATAGTTAACAGAACCTACAATCAGATTCATATTAATTTCATCTAATCGCTTATGATTATAGATAAAACCGGGTTTAGTGCGACTTTGGGAAAAATCATAACTATAATACCATTCGGCATATCCGGAGAATGTGAACGATGAACTGTCTTCATTGCCACGACAAAGTGAATAATGAAAAAACAAACAGAATAAGAAGTAGTAAAAGTATCGCATATATACCCGGTAACAATAATCTATATGTAAAAATAAAGACTTTTTACTATCTATGATATATGACGAAGATTTTTTTTCTTACTCGAAATTTTACTTCATTACGGTAAATGTATAATAATGATGATTTATCTTCAAGAAATACACACCATTGATAAGTTTTGATATATCAAGAGTTGTACTATTAACGATTGAAACATTATTCATGGAATGTCCTAAAGTATTCACTATCTGTACCTGTGTTATATCAACTGATTCCGGCATGCGAATAAAGTCACTTGCGGGATTGGGTGAAATCATAGTTGTTTCCGATTTAGCATCATTGACCGAGGTGGCTCCATCAGCAATTGCCATTATACGTTCCCATATCTGATCGCAAAGTTGGGTTGAAATTTCCGATGCAGGAGAATTTGGTCTGTCTCCCATACGCACGATTACCAAACCTTTACTTTTGGAAATACTGACAATTTGCCCATTTTTTCCTAAACCCGAGACCATATCATCGGGAGCATTCGGTGCATAAGAACCCGGAATTTTTATTTGAAAGCCGGGAACCATATAGGAAGATTTTCCGTTTAACCACCATAAATACCCATACGATTCATTGAGAGATTGGGAAGTATTGGTCAATGCTTTTACATACTCTTTATCGTTCAGAACTGCTTTAGAATCCCACACCCCATCATTGAGCATAAGCAAACCAAAACGAGCCATAGATCGCGGTTTACTCAAAAAAACATTATTATAGTCCATGGGAATCCAGGTGCCCGTCATACCTGTGGGCTGTAATAACTTTTGACGAGTGTATAAATTAAGCGTCCCATTTGTGGCTTTACTAAGCACATCATCAAGTAAAGTATAGGGCGCATTATGATAAGCCCATCGTGTACCGGCATCCGCTTTATAAACGAGGCATGTATCAAGGGTACAAAATGGATCACTCACTCCATCATCAAGTCCGGAGGTCATGGTTAATTGATGGCGTATGGTTATCAAATCTTCTTTTTCTTTTGGTGCTTTTGTCCATCCCACACCAAGATATTTCGAGGTTTTATCTTGTAATGAGAGCAATCCTTCTTCTTGTGCTTTTCCTGTTAATAATGCAGTAATTGTTTTTCCAGCAGATGCCCAATACCAAGCACTATCTTGAGTAAAAGTGCCAAAATACTTTTCAATCACTATACGACCATCCTTCAAAACGATGAGCGCTTTGCTGTTTTCAGCTTCGAGAAAATTGTAGAGAGCGGGTATTTTTGTGATATCCCAGCCCAAAGATTGTGGTGAAACGCTTTCCCATTGATCTCCTTGCGCCGGAGGAAAATAGAGTTGTGAATAAGCAGAAAATGATGAGAAAAATAATGCAGTGAGGAACAATGTTTTCATAAGAGACAATCTGTTTGTGAATAAGAATGTCCTCATGACGCAGATTACCCTCTCAAGGTTTAATATCTTTAGCGCATTATACTCAGTGATGCTCTTTGTTGCAGAGCTTGACTTTGAACAATCACCTGATAATAACCCGATTCCAACGACGATATATCAATCACATCTTTCGATGTTACTATGTCCATCACTTTATCGCCAAGAATACTATATATACTTACCGTATCGTAAGGTGTGTTTGCCTTGATATATAAAAATTCCTGAGCAGGGTTCGGATAAAGTTGGATTGATGAATCGAACGATATTTCTTCTATGGACGATGGTAATAGCTCGCGTTTATACAATCCGTAATCTGTCCCGGCATAGAGATAATTATCTACGACCACCAGCGATGATGCTTTCATGGTTGATAAACCATAATTCTGCCAATGAATTCCGTCTTGCGTACTGTAAATTCCTTTGTCTGTCGAAACATATATTGTGCCCTCATGTTCATAAAGGCAGTAATATTCTTCTGATTCATCTATTTTGAGTTCTGACCAAGTTACACCCTGATTATTGGATACATATAATGATTTATCTAATGAGAAATATTTGCCTGCTTTCGCAATAACATAATTATCATACAATGTCAATTTTCGTGATAAGGTATCCCAACTTTCACCATTATCGGTGGAGAAAAAACTATTGAATGCTATGTTAAAAGTAGTAAGGAATAATGTGTCATTTTTATGATACGGTTCTTGAAAGATTACATAAGAATCATTTACCACATTCATTTTTTTATGTGATTCCCATGTTTGACCAAAATCTCGTGAGATTAACAAAGTATTATCTAAACAATTGGTAACTGGACCGTCAAACATAGCAAATATTACGCTGTCATTGACAAAAAGAGAATTGATTTTTGATGTCTTACCAGGATAAAAAATACATTTTTGAAAGTCATTCAGTTCCCAAAACAACGTATCTATTGATGACTTATAAATCCTATGTGTAAAGAGATGTGGAAAAACAGCTGAGTGCCTTTTAATACCTACAATTAATTGTCTATCAACTGAAGTTAATGCTGATATTCTGTGCTGCATATACCCCGCTTGATACCAATTTTTTCCTCCATCACTGCTGCGGTATATACCATTATCAACAGTTCCCACAAACATGATACTATCATTGAAATACAACATTCTCGTTTCTGACAACATTCGTAAAACACTATTGGAAAGCCAGTTTTTCCCTTTATCAATAGAATATAATACACCTTGCGATGCAGTATTCATATAATTTGACGATGTTGTACAGTAAAGTGTATCATTTCTCGAACTAAAATAGCCGATAATATTATCTTTAATCCATGTAAATTCCCAAGTTTCTCCCTTATCCAAAGAACGATATATACCACCTTCAACACCGAGATACATGATTCCATCATGAACATAGAAAGAAAACACGGAATTATCAGTTACACTATCTTTTTCCCATGTATCACCATTATCCTCGGAGTAATAGAGTCCTACATTTGTTGTAAAATATAATACATTTTCAACATGATTTAGTTTCCTTACTATTGATTGCTTCCAAATTCCCAAAATATCATCGGAAAGATTATATTTCTTTTTCCATTGTAATCCTTCATCGTCTGAGACATATATTCCCTCACTTGTTAGAGAAATATACTTGTCATTTACTTCAATAATATCATAAATATTCAATATTTCGACATTTGCTTGAGCACGCAAATTAAGAAGAAATGAATCACCTTGCAATCTGTTCCACGATTCTCCATTATCGGTTGAACTCCACGAACTGTACGGATCATTAAGTATATAGAGTACATCGTTAAAAATAAGTAAACTATTAACGAGATTATGAGTTTCTGATAAAGAGAGAAGGTCTTTTACTTTAGACCAACTTAAGCCCTCGTCACTGGAACGGATTAAGTATGAGTCTCTACGCGGTACAGGACAGTCTATACAGTCATAGCTATAATTTAAAGCAAAAAAATATCCATTATGTTCAACAATATTAGTTATTTCACCGCGATATGGTCCTTTGCATTTTTCCCAATCTGCTCGTGATGAATAAACAATAACCAGCAATAGATATATAGTCACAATAATTTTCATGTACACTCCTTAATTGATTCCATACCCTATGTACCGACGAAACAGAATTTTGTTCCATTTTTGGACAAAAAAAAATCCCTTACTCAATGATGAGAAGGGAATCTTTCATTATCTTGATATGATGTCTTATCTTCTACTTGTTAACCATAATATTAGGAGAACGAAAGAACAGATTACATTTTGCGTTTTCTCACTTGCTTCGCAATTGCGAGAGAAATCATAGTGAACAATGCGCCCATAGCTGCTAATGCCATATCTCTGTATCCATCCCAAATATCACCTTGTAAACCAATAAAAGGGTCATACTCTTCAGGTGGCAGTGTCCATGCGGTCGCAGCTTCAATAATTTCATAGATTGCACTGTACGAAATAATAAACTCAACCGGCAAAATATAGCACCAAATCCTACTCAATGACGTATATCGTCGCAGCACTTCATGAATGGGATATGCGAACAGAACACCAAAGAGAAAATGAACGATTCTGTCAAACACATTGGGTCGGCTGAAATGAAATTGCTGTGAAACCCAATAACCTAAAGGCACATTGGAATAACTCATATTTGCACCGACAGCATGAAAACATAAAAAAATTGTTAAACATGCATAACTGAAATTTGACAATCTGTATTTATTATATGACAGAATCAATACTCCGACTACTGCAAAAACCAAATAATTATCTAACCACCATTGCGGTCTCCAGACAGGATTAAATGCATAGTATGTCCAAAACAATGCATAGAAAATACATAGAAAAACAAGAAATGTATTATTCTTAAAATCCACAAAAGCAGAATTTTTTACGTTAATTTGCATAGTGATTTAAGTATTATTCAGCGAAAATACTATAATAGTTTTTTACTTTTTCCATTTAATAGAACAGCCAATAGCTTTTGTGCTTGCCGGTTCTACTTTATCACCTTTTTGTATTGCATCAACAGCTTTTTCGACATAATTTACTGTGACACTATCAGGTTCTTGTGCATTATCATCCAAAGCACCAATATAGGCAATTTCAAAAGAGTTATTGACTTTTTTCAAAATAAAAAAATGCGGAGTACGAGTTGCACCAAATTTTTTAGCAATTTCTTGCGTTTCGTCTATGACATAAGGGAATGTAAATTTCTTCTCTTTAGCTCGAACAATCATATTTTCGAAGGAATCATCAGGATATGCAATAGGGTCATTAGGATTGATTGCCAAAACAGAATATTTCTTCTTTTTCATTGAAGCATCTAAAGCAACAATTCGATCTTCATAAAGCTTTGAATAAGGGCAATGATTACATGTAAATACAATAACAACACCATCATTTTTTGTATATGACGATAATGAAATCATGGTACCGTCAATATTTTTTAAGGTAAAATCATCTACCTTTGAGCCAAGCACATAAGTGTCAGCAGCAATGAGTTGCGTTGAAAAAAGGAGAAAAACTCCAAGGAAAAGTGTGTGGAATAGTTTCATTGTTTACTCCGTTAAAATGTGTGAGTGAAGTTCTTGTTCATCAATAGTGCCTTCTTTGAAAAACACTATACGATTATGAGGCGCAACAATAAGTGTTGCCGGTAAGGACCCTGACCAATCGGGATGGATTTTGTCTATGATTGCATCATAGTTTTTTTCATTAAGCCAAATCACTTCCGATTGAAGATTCCTTTTTTTGACGAAAGGTATTAAAACAGATTGTACTTTGTTTTTGAAATCTAAACTTACCAGCAATACTTTTATTCTTCCCTTTGGATACTTTTGTGTAATTGATTCAAAAACAGGAAGTTCTTCAACACACGGTTTGCACCATGTTGCCCAAAAATTTACAATAAATGTCGTATCATTATTCTTTGTCAATCGTTCTGTCATTTGATCAACATTCATAGAGCCAACTTGCGCTTTGACCGTCATGGCAGTAAAGAAAAACACAATGATGATATTCCGGCACATTATCATTAAGCCCATACACTAAAATAATAGCTAAGATAAGAAAATATGGATGTTTGATAATGATAAATAAATGCGATACCACTGACAATCAGCATAGACAAAGTAATACCTATCGAATATACCCACAGCGGCTGGATATCAAAAACCACAGAAGTTGCTCTTAATAAACGATAACCGCACCATAAACTCATCCCTACTAAAAGTATCAAGAGAAAATTCATAGAATCGGTAATCGTAAAAATTTTGTACATAATCATACTCAAAGGCATGAGCAATACTAAAGGCAATACGCCCCAAATTGTAATAGTAAATGCATCACTGAAATAGAGTCTGCCCCGCACGAACATTGCTCCAATACGAATAAATGCTGCTATGACAGTAAAGACCATAAAATTAAAGATTGTGCATAATATGAGCGCAAGAGTAGGCGACCATGCAAATTCATCCAAAATATATTTGAAATCATTCCATGTGACCATCATCAACAAAAATTCAGAACCATAGCTAAAACGATGATAAAACAATGTGGACGCAATAATACTTCCCGCCGTTGCTGCACTCGCTAAACCCAAAACAATTGTTTGGACATTCGATAAAATTCGCTGATCACGTATATCTGCATAAAAATTATAAGGTCGTAATAATGCACGGAAAAAATATTCACGGAAACGACGGAAACGACTCATGAGCAAAAGAACTAAAACACCAATAACTAAACCTGTAACGATAAATACCAATGGAGTATCTTCCTTATATAATCCTGCTCTTAATAGCGGCTCACGTTCTGAGTTAAATAATGCTTTCACCATTTCATACGAAAGACGTTTCATGCGATAACCATCTACTAATCCTGCAGTTACCACATATTTATCTTCGGCATTGGTCATGAGAATGGGTGATGCGCAACGATAATCATTAAAACTAAAGACCAATACTCCTGCCGATTTTTCCTGTTCAACAATACGATAGACATCACGTAAATATTGCGCTTGCGATTCAGCCGATAATGGGTCAGCGTATCCATGTTTATTATCGGGTTGCAATAATTTACCGAAACATACCAAATATGGTTGATCTTTAATTAAAGTTTTTAACCGCTGCAATTCCGTTCGTAATTCTTCTCCGGGTTTCCAACGATTATCTGTTCTAAAACACACAAAATCAATACCATCAGAAGCAACGGCATTAGTACCGAAACGAACCGTTTTATAAATTAATTTTGTTGAATGTGAACGAAAGGTTTTCATCATTGCTTCCTGAAAATCTTTCACAGCTGCAGAAGACTCATCAAATCCATCCCCTACTCCCCAAGCAAAAACGGAGGGCATTCTGTCATAAGAAATTGCTATTCTTTCCGACAAATTTCGCATCCGTTCATTAATTTCATCACTTTCCAAAAAACTATTCGGTATATCATAAGCCGGTAGATCAATCATTAACAATAATCCATTGCGATTGCATAATTCAACAAAATAGGGATGCGGAGGAGCAGACCTGACTCTGACGACATTTGCACCAAGAGTTTTTAACAATCGCACATCTCTTTCAATATCAACACTTGAAGGAGTTTTTCCATTCGTGCCCCAATTTTCAATATATTCGACACCTTTAACTTGAAGCTGCTGTCCATTCAGTGATAAAGCTGCCGCCCCATCTTGTAATTTGCCTACCCGTATATCTCGGACACCCACAGGCACAATAAATTCATCTATTACACCGCCTTCGATTGAGATTTTAACATGTAATTCATATAAGTAAGGACTTTCAATAGTCCACAGACGAGGATTACTAATATTCAAGACAAATTCATTGTCAATCATCCTATCGGATTCTATTTTTATTGGTTTTGTAGCTGTTGCAATCACTGCCGAATTTTGATCCGGAGCTACTAATGAAACATCCAACTGTGCCATGCTTACATTTATGGGAACGCCTGCACTGTCAGTTCTGCGAACCAAAGTGCTTTTAGTAACATTGCCCGAAGCTGTACTTGCTTGCACCCTTAATTGACAAGAACCGCCCGAAAGTAAGGTTTGCAAGCGGACATCATTGGTCCAAATAAGCGGACATCCCACAAGCATGACTTCTCGAATCATACCTGTATAAACTTCCTCTGAGAACAAATGCCTTTGATTGAATTGAGTCTGTGGCGTTATCACAAGTTCCACCGTATTCATACCACTGGCTAACATTTTATCCGGCAAACGGAGTTCGAACGGTGCAATCCCACCAAAAACCTTCCGAACAAATTGTTTGTTGATATAGACCTCGACTTCGCTGTTAACCCCAAGAAAGTACAAATTCCACACATACTGACCCATGAGATTTTTGTCCAAACGGAACTGGCTTCTGTACCAAATCTTCTTTTTTTCAATGTCAGAATATGGTAATTGCACTTGCTCCCACGAATCTCCATCGTAAGAACGTTCCCAAGTTCCATGCAAAGAAGAAACAAAGCGAGAAGGACTTGGTACCAAGATACTCATTTGCTCTTTAGTGAGCGGCTTCCATTGTTGAGCGAAAAGTGTTTCCAATGGCATGAAGGAAGCACAAGCGATGCAGCATAGTGCTATGAATTTGTAAGTAAAGACTTTAAGCATGATTATTTCAATAAAAGTTAACTTTCTGTATTCGCAAAATTACCGAGAAAGGAGTGCCGAGCAAAAATAATGCCTGTAATGGAAAAGCATCCGTTTACGAGCATTCCAAAAATTTTTTTTTTCTAATAACGTTTCAACCGATAGTTTTGCAGCGTTTCATCATTAAAAGGTTGAGCATATCGAACCTTGTTTCAAATTTATGTTACCTACAATTTTTGTGAGTTTTCAACTACACACGCCGATTTTCCCATTGGCGAATGTGTACTGATATCTATTTTTCAACTTTACAAGAGTGATGAAACAAGCAAGATTAAGTATTATCTTCTGCGTCTTATGTGTTACGGCTTCGGTACCATCGTTAGCCGCCAAACATCAGTTTCGCTACACATCGGTGTTTCGTCCCTTTGCGAACCGTTTTTACTTTCTTCCTCTTGATTTTAATGCCTCGCCGCAAGAACTTTCCGCCGCATCTACTCACAAACTTGCTTTTTTGGCAGGGCTTCGCTTATTGCGCTTTACAGAAACAGATACGTCAAAAGTAAAAGACTCATTACGATACTTCGAACCAAACAGGTCTGTATATTTTACACCACCATCGGTTTATCGAGGAACCGGCTTAATGTCAGGACCAAGAGTCAGTAAAAATCCTTTACCACCGGGTTATGAAGTTCTCATGCGTTTAGATTCAAGTTCTACGTATTTGCGATCGAAGGAAACCATCGCAGGCGTTGAAGTCACAGCACCCCAAAGACATGACCTTGACAAATATATCGAATTGCGTAAACAGGCACAAATTCATAGAATATGGGATTCACTTATAACGCAGTATGACCTAAAGAAAGCACTTTCTGCCGGCGACATTGCAGGTATCTTAAGCGATTTAAGCGGACTAAAGATTCCTTTTCCCAATAACCCGCTCTTTAGTATTTTCGGCAAACCACAAGTGAGCGTCAATGTCAGCGGTGATGTTTCCATTCGTGCCGGATGGCGATGGGATACGCAAAATCTCGGTACTGCCTCCGCATTCGGTCAAAGCCAATCGGGTCCCATTTTTCAACAAGACATTAACCTCAATGTGTCCGGTCAAATTGGTGATAAATTGAGATTAGGGGTTGATTGGAACACACGTGCCCAATTCGATCTCAACAATCGCTTCAATATTGGTTTTTCCGGCGAAGATGATGATATCGTGAAACGTGTGGAGCTAGGCAATGTCCAATTCCCCACAAATTCTACTCTCATCGGGAGTGGTCAAGCTTTGTTTGGTATTCGCTCCGACTTTCAGTTCGGTCCCCTATTCTTGAAAACAGTCGCTTCGCAGCGTCGTGGCGAACGGCGTTTTGTCAATGTCCGAGGCGGTGTGGTACGGCAACAGTTTGCGTTGCGTGCTTATGATTATGCAAAAAATCACTTTTTCGTTGACACGGCATACAAAAGAGTATGGGAAGATTATTACAAAAATGCAACTCCTGTTATTCCTCTTAATGCTGCGCCATTGCGCATCAAGGAACTCGAAGTGTGGGAATCAACAGGCGACCCCACTGATGTTCAAGCTGTAGATGGGATCGCTTTTGCAGATATAGACCCAATACAACCCAAAAGTGGCAACTCCGCAAACAACTCTTATCCACAATCTCTGAAAAGCGCAAGAATACAAGACGGCAGAGTAGAAAGAGGTAAATTCCTCAAAGTGGAAAACTCTCGATATTTCTATGACCCCAATTTAGGACATTTAGTCATCAATAATTTGCGTAGCGAAAGAACGTATGCGGTGACATATATGATTGAAGGCGACAATCCGAACACAGAACTTGATGATAAAGCGTATGGTAACCTTACACGATACCGCAAAGAAAAAGACACGCTTATCATGAAATTGATGTACAGACGAAATTTGCAACCCGGTTTTCGTACTTTGTGGTCTCGTCAAATGCGTAATGTTTACTCAATCGGACAAACGAATGTAGATGTCAATGATACCAGAATTAATTTCTGGTATTTGCGCCCAAATAATGATTCTGCTGATGTGCTTGACGGTTGGTCTGAGAAGTTGGTTACCGTTTTAAGAGTTGACCAAGTCAATAACAATAATGGTGAATTAACTCCTGACGGCTTATTCGATATGGGACCTCCGCGAACAGCTAATCCTGCGCAACAACAATCAGGTGGCATACCCAATAATCAACAATTTAATCAACAATCCAAACAAACTGCATTTT
>JAFLBY010000085.1 GCA_017302855.1 Candidatus Kapaibacterium sp. | reverse complement strand
CGAAAATCAGAGTAAGCGATCTGCCGAATGGTTCTGTGCCTTTTATGACCGGCAGAGATGTGTATTTTGCCGATACCGCAGCGTTTCGCTCCAAAAAAATCAAATTGCCCGATGATACCATCCCAATAGAATATCCAACATTTGCAAAAGATGTCAAGAAGGGTGATTTTTTACTGTTCGATGATGGCTTATTGAAAGCAGAAGTCCGAGCAACCGATGGCATAGTGGTGAAAGCGGTGGTAATCAATGGCGGGACATTAAAATCTCGCAAAGGATTGAATTTGCCCTCAACGTCGGTGAGTCAGCCGGCTTTGTCGGACAAAGATAAAAAAGATGTACTTTTTGCCATAGAAAACGGTTGTGATTATGTGGCTTTATCGTTTGTGCGCAATGCTAAGGATGTGCAGTTATTGCAACGTTTTTTGGCTCATCACGGCAGTTCAATGTGGATATGTTCAAAAATTGAAAAACCCGAAGCAGTGACGGATTTAGATAATATTGTCAAAGCGAGTAATGCAATAATGGTGGCTCGCGGTGACTTGGGTGTAGAAATACCGGCAGCTCAAGTGCCCACTGTGCAGAAACGAATTATTGCATTGTGCAATACGTATGGCAAACCTGTTATTACAGCCACACAGATGCTGGAAAGTATGATACAAAATCCACGTCCGACACGAGCCGAAGCAAGTGATGTTGCCAATGCGGTCTATGATGGCACCGACGGCGTCATGTTGAGTGCAGAAACAAGCGTCGGAGCATATCCGATAGATACCGTTGCGTATATGCGTATGATATGCAGCGAAGCCGAAAGAGCACTCTTGCGCGATGATGCACGATTGCGTCGTCATGTGCAGGGATTGCCCCAAAAAGAACAAAATACCGATTTGATTGCAGCGGCGGCGGCTTCTATTGCCGAAGATGAGCGTATTCATGCCATTGCTACATTGAGCTTATCGGGCGAAACGGCTTTGCTTATTTCCAATAAACGTCCGATAGCACCAATCATCGCTGTCACCGAATTGCCTAATATTGCTCGACGTGTGGGGTTGTTTTGGGGCACAACGGGGGTATTGATGGACAATGTCACAACAACGGACGATACCATCGAAGAGTTGAAAAAAATGCTCGTCAAAAAACACTATTTACATTCGGGAATGCAAATAGTGGTGACAATAGGCAGACCCTTGGTGGCACGTTCCCGCACCAATATGCTTTCTATTGAAAAATTACCGTAATTATTATTTTTTCCGTATATGCCATGACAGACAAATTATCGCTGACTTCATTGATTAATCTGGAGTCATTATTAGATTTCAGTGCTCGATTAAATGAATCCAATGATGAGTATTTTATTTGCAATTCATTGATTTTAACCATCATGGGGAAATTAAGATTGTTGCGTTGCTGCGTGCTTGTGCCCCATAATGATGATTTACGTGTCTTGGTTGCAAAAGGAAAAATCGAATTCTCGGAAATAGCGGTGTTTAGTATTGACACTCCCATACATATAACGGCAGACTTTGCCCCCGTATTATTTGATAATGGATTTCGATATTGTTTCCCCTTGCTCCATCATGACACAGTGATGGCAATAGTATGTGTGGGTGCAATACCGTCCAATACCTTAACCGATGAAGAAATACAATACGGCACATTGGTATGTTCCATTGCTGCCAATGCTTTGCATAGTGCCCGCGCCAATGCCGATATAGTGCGGCAAAAAAATGAAATGGAAATGCAAAATCAATTATTGACAACAATTTTTGAGGTCAATAGGGAATTTAGTGCTTTATTGTCAAAATCGCAAATATTGCAGATGTTTTCTTATCGTTTGATGGGACAAATGATGGTGAGTCGCTTTGCGGTCTTTACTATGAATAATAGTAAGGTTGAGACAATTATCAATAGATTTTCCGCAATATTTACACCCGATATTATTCAAGAGTGCAGCGCCATAGAAGACACTCGATATACATCATTTTCTTCTATGCGTCATCAGACAAAAGCATTACTCGATGCCGCCGGCGTAAAACTTGTAACAAAAATGATTATTCACGGTGAAGTACGCGGGCTGCTTTTTGTTGGCGGTAAACTAAACAACACAGAATTTACCCAAATGAATGAGCAGTTTATCGAATCAATGGGCAATATAATGTTGTCTGCTTTAGAAAATGCCCGCTTATTCCAAGAGGAATTACAAAAAAAGCGACTTGAGAGTGAATTGTCATTGGCAACGGAAATTCAACGCGGTTTATTGCCGAGTGTTTTACCCACATTGCAAGGATTTTCCTGTGCTGCAACAAGCATTCCTTCAAAGCAAGTAGGAGGCGATTATTATGATTTTATCCATTTAACCGACGGTCGTTTACTCATCGCTATTGCCGATGTCTCGGGCAAAGGTATGCCGGCTTCTCTGCTAATGGCAAATGTACAAGCAGCATTGCGTGTTCTGGCTCCACTCCACATGAAATTAGATGAACTTGTGTCACGCATTAATGCCATTGTGTATAATAATACATCACCGGATAAATTTGTCACTTTTTTTGCAGCTTTATTTGACCCGCAAACTTCTTCGTTCACATATATCAATGCAGGGCATAATCCTCCGTTTATTATACGTGCAGACGGTAGAATTGAAGAATTGCAATGCGGAGGAATTATATTGGGAATTTTAGAAAATGCCCCGCCATATAATACCGGAACAACGACCATAGAAAATGGCGATGCCGTGATTATGTACACTGATGGAGTGTCGGAAGCTATGAATAACAATAATGATGAATTTGGCGAAGATACTTTACGAGAAATATCACTTGCTGTGCGCCATGCCGATGCTAACACTATCCTTGATACAATCGTGGTGCATGTACATAAACATGCCGACGGTGCGCCACAATCCGATGATATTACTTTAGCAATTATCAAATACCATGAAAAAAAATAAAAGGGCAATAATGACTCATATATTGCCCTGAATATCAGCTGCTATTTCACAATAAACAGACGACTTATGACACCATAAGGTGTTTCTAAACGGCATATATATGTACCGGCATTCAAAGAGTTTGTTGAAAATGACTTTACATGATTTCCGGCTGCTTCCGCACCCCTAAAAAGTAGCATTTTCACTTCCCCTTTTATATCAAGAATTTCAAGCGTGATCGCACAATCAGTGCTCACCATATATTCCATTGAGACCAATCCTGATTGTGTGGGTAAAGGGTAGGGAGCTGACATTGATATACTTTCAGAAACCGGACTCACATCATAGAGTTGCACAGAAGTTATATCTTTTTTCAATGGAATAAATGCAGCATAAATATTGAGATTACCGGCACCGCCCCGAGCATCAGCCCACACAGGTATGGCATAATGTTTTGTTGATAAAGTCTGATTATATTCTCCTATCCCAAAACCATTGTTTTGTAATCCGACAGTGGAAAAATCGGTCGGCTGACTTGATACTGTGAAATTCTTGACAAATGTTTGCCCGCCATCAAAAGAATAAGTCATAAAATAATCTGTGTTCAAATTATCGGGGTCATTTCTTCTGTCATACCATGTAATAATTACTACACCATTATCATTCACTGTAATCGAAGGATAATACTGATCACTTGTTATATTATTAGAGTTATCATTTACAATTTTGGGTTCTGACCATGTTGCGCCATTATTATCCGAGAATGTCAGAAAAACATCAAATCCTCGATTATTATTCTGCGTTGTCCCATAACCGGACCACACTACATATTGTCTTCCGCGATACGGAGATGAAGACTTATCAATAACGATGCCCGGACAAGGATATACACGTTGATTAAGAATTCCGGCGGTGGTTGAGGAGGCAATCTCGGGAGTAAATCGCGGATGCGTAATTGGTGTTATTTTTTGTTCAGAAGCAAATGTTGAACCACCATCGGTTGATCGCAAATGATACAGTGCCATGTCATTAGCGGAAATACCTTGTTTTGATGCTAAAAAAATCATATTTACACTACCGTCAGGAGCAATATCTACACCTGCAAATTGATTAAAGGCAAAATCGTCGGATAAAGGTCGGACTGTAGCATTCGTAAAAAAAGAATTTTTTGTATTCTTGGTTCGCAAACCCACACGTGGATCATCACCATCTGCATGAAGCATTGCACAATATAAATTACCACGATACGGTGAATCCGTTTTATCAACAATCATCCATTGCTTATCAAAAAAAGAGGTGACTGTTTGGTTCACAATATATCCTCTTCCAATAAGATCGTTTTTCTCTCTTAACCATGTTTCCCCACCGTCGGTTGAATATGCCCAATACATATCGGCATAAACTGTGTCAAATTGAAATGAAGTATAATATAGATTTATCCAAGAAAAATAAGCAGTACCATTGGCATCAAATGCAAACATTGGATCACCTCCACCGGCAACAAATGACTCGGCAATGGCAGGTCCTAAATTAACCGAACTTTTTTTCCATGATTTTCCAAAATCTTTTGTATAATAAATAGGTACCGTTAAACCTCCTGTCTGATTGATTGGTGACACTATTATATTAGCAGAATCAAGCGGGTTTATAGCTGCATGCACTTCGGATTCTATTTGATTAGATACACTTACCCCAATATTGGGAAAATCTGCGGCTACGCTTGTTGCGTCGTTTTGTGTTGCTTCAACATCCGATTGTTTGTTAGTAGGCATGGGAGTCTTATGACTTTTCCAATAGTCAATGTGTTCTTGCGATACTCGAATCTTTTCTTTCAAAAACTCTTCTCTTATTTTATTGAGCGTTTCTTTCTTTGAGTCATTGTTTGTTTTGGCAAAAACACCATCGCTCATACAGACGATGCCTAAGAAAAGAATTAAACATAAATGGTGAAATCTTTGCATAATGTTACATTTCATAAATTTGTGAAATTAATAGTGAAAAATATGTCATAATTAAAGAAATTACACAGATTTTCATAATGGATTTATTTTTATATGAGAATGAAAAGACTAAAAAATTTCAAAGCCATTTCATTCCAAGCGTTCGGTAATATGTATTAATCATTTTTCTTTAACATAGAGGTGATTTTTAACATAACTGCCACATTGTGATTTTTTGTATGACGCAATAAATTACTGTATGCTTCAAAGTGCGTATCTGAAGGGGTAATTACTATATCAGTTAATATCTGCTCGATTGTATCGAAGAACTGAAACTCAATGTTTTCTTCTAAATCAGATTGTAAATTATGATCTAAAGAGTGAATGAATTTTTTTATATCTAAAAGTTCATTCGTATCATTTGCGGCGGAGACTACATTAACGATTTTTTCTTCACGAATAAATTTTATTCCGGCTGTATGTTCGATAGCTTCAAATAATTGCTCCATTGGAAAGGGTTTAACTATAAATTCATCAAAGCCCAGACCGAGCATTTCTTCTCTCTTATATGCTTTGCCATTGGCTGTCAGTGCAATAATAGGTATGGTTTTTCCCCATGATTGAGAGCGAATGTCCAGCATGATTTCCACACCGTTTTTCAAAGGCATCATAATATCCATAATAATGACAGCCGGGTGTTTATGTTGGGCAAGATATAATGCAGTGTCTGCATTGTGTGCGAGAACACATTCGAAGCCGACACGGCGCAATAATGCTTGATGTACTAATAGATTGCTTTCGATGTCATCCACAAGCAAAGCAATAGGTTTTATTGCAGAACTTTCAATGCCGCGCACAACAAATTCTGTCGCTACTGTGTTACGGTTTATCTCTTCCATTGCAATAGGGAAAGGAATGATAACAATAAATTCAGTTCCTACTCCAACGGCACTGTTCACTGATATTGTGCCGTTCATTTCTTTTATAATTTTGGCAGTAATTGCCAGTCCTAAGCCGGTGCCCTCGCTATTAGAAGTATCCGATTGCATAAATGGCTCGTAAATAGTCGGCAAGCGATTTTCGGAAATCCCGATTCCTGTGTCTTTGATGCAAAAACGTATGCTCAGATGTTTTTTTCCCTCTATATGATAAAACTCATGCACGATTGCCGTAAATTCTACATATCCTTTATCGGTAAATTTTACACCATTGCCAAGTAAATTAATCCATATTTGACGTAATCGTTTTTTGTCACATAAAATATATGCAGGCAGATTAGAATCCTTGCTTATTCTGAATTCTATATTTTTTTGATGGCAGTGTAATGTAAACATTGTAGCCACATCATCAATTTCAGTTGCAATATTACATGGTTCAATGAATAACTCTAATTTGTCCGCTTCAATTTTCGACATATCCAAAACGTCATTAATCATTGATAATAAATGCTGTCCGCTTTTATACATTGCCGTAACGAACTCTCTTTGTTTATCGGTGATAGATGTATCGTTTTCAAGAATTTGAGAAAATCCGATAATTGCATTTAACGGAGTGCGAAGTTCATGGGTCATAGATGACAAAAACGCTGACTTAGCACGGTTGGCTCGGTCTGATTCTTCTTTGGCTTCGATAATGGCAATTTCAGCCAGTTTTTTTTCTGTGATATTTTGGATAATACCCAGCATTTCAATATAATTGCCTTGTTGGTCAAAATGTGGCTCACCTATACAACGTACATAATGCACGCTGCCATCTTCGTGTACAATAGGGAAGTCAATATCGAATGATTTTTTTTCAATGATTGATTTTTGCCAATTGTCTATTATTACTGCATATACATCATCGGTAACAAGTTTTTGTAAATTTATCGTTTCAATATCAACATCGTCTTTATATCCGAATGCAATTCCCGGATTTTTAGACCAATAATCTTTTCCACCTTTTATGGGAGATTCAAAACTTGCCATTTTTGCAATTTCTTGCGCTTTTCTCAAAGTTTCTTCATTTTTTCTTAACAAAGCATCCGATTGCACCCGCTGTGTTATATCACGATACAACCATAGATTCCATGTCTTTCCATGTTGCGGCTCAAAAGGTATATATGTTCTCTCAATATATCGTCCATCAACTAAGTGCAGTAACTCATCATATATGCTTACTCTTGATGAAGTAATTGACCTGATTTTATCAAAGAATTGCTCCGGCGAAGGAAAGTACTGTTGCAAGTGCTCGATAAGCTGTTGGGATGAACGATGCAGGGTGCGGCTTTTATCGGAAAAATCACCAAAAAGGGTAAACATTTTTTGATTTATATACATAATTGTCCCCGTTTCATCTTCAACATAGATGGCAGCAACAATATTTTCCATAAGATTTTCAAGTAACTGTGCCGTGGCTTTAATGTTTTCCCTTGTTTTCCGATGCTCAGTGATGTCAAATTCTACGACAACAAAACCGGTGTGTCGGTTGCTTTCATCATATATTGGGTCGGTTTGTATTTGTGTCCAATATTCTTTTCCTGCCTTATTGGTATTGAGAATTTCTCCATTAAAGGATTGTTGTAAAGCCAGTGCAGATCTCAATGACTCAACCGTATTTTTATCTGCATTATCATGAAGTAAAAAATCTGATGGACGATGTCCTTGTACTTCCGTTAATGTATAACCGGTTTGTTGTTCAAAAGCATTATTAACCCATTGTATTCGCACATCCGTGTCGGTAATAATTACAGTGTTTTTTGTCTTTTCGGCAACAATAGATAATAAATTCAAGCGGTTCATTATATCTTGATTCTCTATTATTTTTTGACGTATTGCTTTGTTGAATCGTAAGATGAGAATCAATCCTGCTATGCCCATCAACACAACAAAAATAGGTAAATCATATTTATGATGAATTTCTATTTTTTCGAGGTATGTATTAAGTTGTTTTCGGTTATTTTTTTGTATATCAAATAATAATTGTTGCAATTGTTGTAATGATTGGACAAGAGCTGTTCGGTTTTCTTCATTGCTGTTGATTTGATATGTGTTGTGTCGTGAGTGGAGAGCCAACAATGAAGACTGTAATGATGACAAAAGGGTATCTAATGTATTCTCCTTATTGTTTGCATAAAGTAATCGAAGTGCATTCTGAATATTGGTGTTTTGAGTTTGTATTGTAGCAATACAAGAGGTAATTTCTAATTCGGTGGACATTGAATTTGCAGTGTTTTTGTCCAATAGATACAATAAAGAATCGGATAAATGAACTTGGTCATTTACAGTATCTATAAGCAACACAATTGTGTGCCCATTATCATTGCTGTGGGTGTAGAAGCTGTGACCGAGTACTAAAGCAATAAGCATTGTAATAAGTACTATGGCTTGTGTCTTTAATCGTGAAAGTATTTTCGCTTCCGTCATTGTATGGGTGAGTTACCTGATAAGATTGAAACTGTATTTTTTTCGCCGCAGTCCATTTCTGCCAATTTTTCGTTCCGCCCAACGAGAGAGCATCACAAAAGGAATGCCGATAATGAAATAGATAAGAGCGACTTGTATGCCTATGCCGAAATAATCATAATATGTTGTGGCAAGGAGATTATATTGTTGCGTCAAGTCCACAATAGTAATCATGGAAACTAATGAAGAATCTTTCAAGAGCGATATAAAATCATTGGTCACAGGTGGGATAACTAATCGCACCGATTGGGGTAAAATCACGTAACGTAAAGCTTGCCATTGCGTCATGCCCAATGCTTTGGCTGCTTCATACTGAGAGCGCGGCACCGATAATAATCCGGCACGGTAATTTTCTGCCTCAAATGCTGCATAATTTAATCCTAATCCAATGACTCCCGCCACAAAGGGGTCTAGCCGAATACCGATATTGGGCAAACCGTAAAATATAAGAAGTAATTGGACTAATAAGGGGGTTCCTCGTATAATTTCAATATAGGCGACGGCGATAAATTTAAAAGGAGTATATATGCGGATAATGGCAAGAATCAGCCCAAGAGACATCGCCATAATCATGGAGAAAAGAGAAACAATAATTGTTGTCCATGCTGCTTTTGCAAACATTGGTAAAAACGAAATATAGCGGTCAATACGTTCCTGAAAACTGATGCTTCGGTTCATGGATTCAACAAAAGAATTGTATTCGGTCGGCTCCGTTTCCGAAGGACTTCTGTCCTCTGTCAGTTCAGCCATTTCTTTATTCCACAATTTCCATTTTTCAAGAATTTTGCGAAGTTTTCCATTCTGCTTTATGATTGCTATGGCTGCACTTAATTCATCGCGAAGAACGATATTGCCTTTTTTAACGGCTATACCGTACATTAATCTGTCAATAGCTCCGCCTACGATTTTTAATCCCTTTACTGTTGGCACATAATAAATTGCAACGGGTGCATCTATTATAAAGGCATCAATTCTGCCATTTAATAAATCTTGATATCCCGATACTTCTTGTTCATAACTAAGAACGGTTAATCCACCGAATTTTTCTAAAAACATAAATGCTTCAGAACCGGTTAAAGTCCCGACTTTTTTCCCTCTGCAATCTTCTAATGAGTTAATAGTTTTGTTATTGTCAGGCACCACTATTGTTTGACTTGTCACATAATAGGGTGTGCTGAAATCCACTTCTGCCAAATGCTCGGGCGTGATAACGATGCCGTCAATGACAACATCATAATTATTGCGTCCCAAACCGGATATTAAGCCCTCATAACTGTTTTGTACAAATACGGCTCTTTTTCCCATCACCTCAGCAACGGCATGGATAATATCCACGTCAAAACCCTTGATAATTGCCGGATTATTGGGGTCTGCGAAGCAATAAGGCGCACCGCTGCGAGCATCAGCTCCGAACGTAATAATATGATCGTTATTATCGTTTGATTGTGACAGTAAACTGTGTGGAAAAAAACTTAATAACAAAAATAACCATAGTAGAAATTTTTTACCCATTCGTCACATCCTCTCTTCCAAGACTCATTATTCTTTTCAAAAACTTTTGAGTACGAATATCTTTTGGGTGCTCGACCATAAATTCTTCGGCTAAAATCTCGACTATTTCGCCTTTATCCATAAACACGATATAGTCACTGGCATCTTTGGCAAATTGCATTTCATGGGTGACGATAATTTGTGTCATTCCTTCGGCATTTAATTCACGCATAACGGATAAAACTTCACCCACTAATTCAGGATCAAGGGCAGAGGTAGGTTCATCATATAACATCACATTCGGTGACATAGCTAAGGCACGCGCTATTGCTGCTCTTTGTATTTGCCCTCCCGATAACTGATCAGGACGACGTTCGGCAAGGGATTTCAATCCCACTTTATCTAATTGACGTAAAGCAATTTCCCGAGCAATTTCTTTATTCACGCCCTGCACAACCATTGGTGCCATCATTGCATTTTCTACAATGGTTTTATGCGGGAACAGATTGAATGTCTGAAATACCATACCAACAGATTGCCGTAAGCGATGCGCTCTCTTTTCAATTTCTTTGTGTGAGACATCTGTTCCGGCACGACGATCAAGCACCATATCGGCAACGCGCACTGACCCGCCATCAATAATTTCCAGAGCATTGATGCAACGTAACAAGGTGGATTTGCCACAGCCCGAAGGACCGATAATCGAAACAAGGTCGCCCTCGAATATAGATAGCGTTATATTCTTCAGCACTTCCGTATTATCGAATGATTTCGTAACATTTTCCAATCGAATCAATGCCGATTGACCGCTATGATCATGTTTTTGCATAAAAATACTATGAAAGTTCTTGTGCAAATATAGCACTGCAAACACTTTGCCAACGAATATAAAGCCAGATTATACTCCGATGACTCTCCTCGAGTAATTTTAACATTTTTTTTGCTATCATGACTGAAACAAACATTATTCTGATTTGCCTATGCAGTGTAATCTTCATCACACTATGGATTACAACCAGAAACGAATAATCACTTGCGCAGGGATATTCACCAAGTATTTCATTTTTTTATCACATTTTTTTTCGCTCTTATGAACTTTACACACACTTATCGCAGACACTTTCTCTTCATGTGTATGTTTGCTGTGATAACATTTTCCGGCTATGCACAGGAACCGGAGGCAGCTACCAATGTAACCGCCCAATGGGTTAATGGTAATGATCCGAACAACCGTGAAATTACAGTACGATGGGATCCACCGGCATCGGGAATCACTCCTGACAGCTACGCAGTCTATTACACCGTTTTAGACCTTCATGGCGGTAGCGGTATGGAATTTGTCAGATTAGTTACCAGAGGTACAGAGCTAACCGTTCCGAACAGCGCAATAGTTCCGTCCGGCTATCCTCTTCATCTTGTTGCTGTTAACAGTATCATAGATTCTTTGGAGAATCAGCAATTTCCTCTCGCTGTCCTCTTCGACCCCCTCTATGTTATTGATCCGAATGACCCACTTTCTTCTAATCTTATCGTTGTCAGAAACAACGGATTACTCAAAGCACAGCCATTTAGCCCATTAACCGATACTATCAGGGCATCTATTTATGGCTTACCCGATGTGACATTTCGTTATATCTTACTTGAAGGTCCAACAGGATTATCCGTCAATGAAAACACCGGAGAAATTACTTGGGTAGCAGGAAGCACAGGTATTGATTTGGTGAAAGTACGCATCGAAGCAGAAATCAGTCCTCAAAATATTATCAGTCGCGATTGGACATTACAAATCAATACAGGTAATCCTTATAATATCTTATTTACAAGTACCCCTCCGACAAATGTGCGCACAGGGCAAGAACTTGTCTATGATGTTGATGCTGTCAATGTTGAGGATCCGAATGAACCTGTAACATACTCCATAGAATATGCCTCACTTTACGGTTTGCCGGGCGAAGAAACACCGACCATTGATCCCAATACCGGCGTATTACGTTGGAAAATTTTAACAGATTATCCGGAAGGCTATGTCCAATTACAGGCATATATCGTGGCTCGCTCCGGTCGCATGGTCAATTCTCAAGTCTTAGACATTTTTGTGGGCGACCCGATTTATCTTAAATCATACTACGATTGGCAAACACCGCAAACAGAAGTGGGCATGGAATTTTTAAATCGTGTTTTTGCTTTCACCTTAGATGGTTCAGATTCACTTATCCGCTTTAGTCTTGTAAATGCACCCAATGGAATGACTATTGATGAGCGTACCGGCGAAGTTCGTTGGACTCCGACAGACAAAGGTATATTCACCTATCGTGTTATGGCAACCAATGGTAAAGATACAGCAGTTAAACAATTCACTGTGGAAGCTATCAGAGGTTTACGTATTCAGTTCCCTGCATATTACTTTGTTGCTCAAATCAATCAAGAACGCAGCGAGCAAGTAACGGCAAGTGTCAGCGGTGTTGATAATCCTACTGTACGCTATACTTTAACAGGCGCGCCGGAAGGTATGACCATTGATGATAATGGTACATTACGCTGGTTCTCCAATGACACAACTCTTGCACGTGAGGGAACAATGGTTCCGGTAACAATCACCGCTGAGTATGACACCCTCAAAGCTGAATATACATTTTATGCAATTCTTTATATCGAACCAATTCCTTCGGCATATATTCAACCCATTGATTGGAATATTCCAACAGCCGTCAATGAAGGTGAAGAATATAGTGCAAACTGGGCTTCACAAATCCCCGGTATGCCATCGGTAACTTTCAAATACTCTTTAAAAAATGCCCCGTTAGGCATGGAAATAGATGGACGCACAGGGCTTGTCACATGGCAAACAACACAAAAAGGGCTGTATTTTTACACTGTCGTTATTAATGCGAGTAATAATATGTCCACAGAGTTTGTGTATGTAGTCTTCGTGGGTGATAGTTATGTAGAACTTGATGGCGATTGGGAAGATAAAAATATAGCATGGGAAATGCCTTTCGGCATGGTTAATACACCATATTTGCAAGCGTTTAATGCTCTTACACTTTCCGATGGAACAACATTAGATCCTAATGAATATACATACACATTGGAAACTGCACCGGAAGGAATGGAGATTATACGCAATGATAGTCTTTATGGCTGGGCAGGCGCAGCACTGATTTCATGGACACCCGAACGCGCAGGGTCTTACACTGTGGTATTAAAAGCATCACATCCTGATTATCGGGGTATTGCAAGAATCCGCTTTACAATCTTTGTTATGGGCAATGAAGCAGAAGAAAAAATGACTGATGAAATTTTATCGCGCCGTCGTGTAACTTCTGTTAATGACAATCCTGTATCGGAGTCTTCACTCACTGTCTATCCAAATCCGGCAACGGATAAAATACAAGTATCATTACGCGGCAATGCACCATCCGAAATTACCATTACAGATATGACAGGGCGCACCGTTGCACAAGGCAATACAGCAACTCTTGATGTATCAGGTCTTTCAACCGGTATGTATATGCTCACAGCACGCTATGGTACAGAAACCAGCACGCAAACGTTTATTATCAAACGATAATTAAAACACTCATTGGCTTCCTAATCCTGTCGAAGTTTCTTCGGCAGGATTTTTTTTGTCTTGCCACAAACGTAAGCGATATCGCTTTGAAAAATAGTTGTTACAATACTCTTCATTTTTGGAATCCGAAAACAAAATTTTCCCTATTTTTGTTGAAGTGAATGTACCCAATTATTGGGGTTCTTCACATATAATTTTTATTTACATTATTTCAAAGGTTTATGTATGAAAAAGCATCTATTGGTGTTTTTAAGTTTGGCATTCATTGCCTTGACATTTGCTGCTTGTTCAGATGATTCATCATCACCCTCAACAAACAACAGTTCTAATATTACTGAGTCGGAGTTCCCGACAACGGCAACAGGTGGTGATCCTCGTGGCACTTATACACCTAATACTCCAATGATTAGCATGAAATTACCAACCATGCCTATAGGAAGTATGACTATCTCCTACACAAAAAATACAGGTAGCGGTACAATTACCTTCGAAGGGTCTTCAGCAACTTCGGGAACGTATAAGAGCACAGACTTTAAAATGGAAGTTGAAGGAAAAATGAAAATCAGTTTTCCCGGAATTCCTGATCAAGAAATCCCTTTCCCGGGAGAAGGCACACCGGATGTAGGCTTTGATGCACCAAAATCTAATGGTACGTGGCGTGTCGTAAACGGTCAGTTATTCCTAGATGATGAGACAGAAGGTTCAGGATATACTGTGAATTCCAAAGGATTATTTTTTGTTAATTCCTACACAGAAGAAGGTATGACCGGTTCCGTGTCTGTAGCTTTACGAAAAAAATAATCCCATAACGATTTTTGATATTAAAGCAGAGGAACATTGTTCTTCTGCTTTTTT
>JAFLBY010000084.1 GCA_017302855.1 Candidatus Kapaibacterium sp. | reverse complement strand
ACACAATAACTTTTATAATATTGGCAAGAATTCCGGAGACAGCAACACTTAAAAACAGCACCATCCATTTTTTTGCATGATCTCGCCATTTACGCCATAAAACAATCCATAGCACCAATGAAGGCACAAGGATCCACGCCGAATTTCCTGCTTCCGTTATACGGTCAGCCATAACACGAACCGACGATTGGTCTTCATGATGAAAAAACCATGCAATCGGAATATCTACAAACCAATAGCACAATAATGTGCCGATAATGACAGATGATATAATGATACCGTATTTTATAGAAATCTTCATCATCACATCAATTATCAGTCACTTTTTTTTGCAAATCAGCCAATGCCTGTAATGCTTGCAATGGTGTTAAAGAATTAACATCTATTGCCATAATTGCATCACGAATTGTATCATCACGAAATTCAAAAATTGATAATTGTCCATCGTCTTTGGGCTGATTTATTCTTTTTTCGACTTCGGGAATCGGTATTGTCGGTATTTCCTTTTTTTTACCTTCAAGTGTCAATAATATATCATGTGCCCGTGTAACAACTTGTTGTGGCAGCCCTGCCATTTGTGCCACATGAATACCAAAAGAGTGATCTGTGGACCCCGTTACCACACGATGGGTGAACAGTATAGAATCACCGACTTCACGCACTTCGACTTGATAATTATGAATGCGCGGGAAGGAATCGGCTAATTCATTTAATTCATGATAATGTGTGGCAAATAATGTTTTTGCACCAATATATTCATGAAGATATTCGGCAAGAGACCACGCTATGGAAATACCGTCAAAAGTGGCAGTGCCTCGACCCACTTCATCCAATAAAATCAGACTGCGTTGTGTTGCATTATTAAGAATATTTGCAGCTTCTTGCATTTCCACCAAAAAGGTACTTTCACCGGCGGCTAAATTATCTTGCGCCCCCACACGTGTAAATATTCGGTCTGTCATGCCGCAATGAGCCGAGGTGGCAGGCACAAAACTTCCCACATGAGATAATAATACAATAAGAGCAGTTTGACGCAAATAGCATGATTTACCGGACATATTAGGACCGGTAATAATATGTATTTGTTGAGAGCTGCAATCTAAGCGCACGGAATTAGCAACAAAATTATGCCCGACGGGTAATAATCGCTCCACCACAGGATGGCGACCGTCTTTAATATCCAGAATATCACTTTCATCCACTATCGGTTCGCAATAATTATATTCATGGGCGATAGTAGCAAAACTTTGTAAACAATCCAAAGCAGCGACGGCAGCGGCTGTCATCTGTATTTGTTCTGTACTTTGTGTTATCCGATAAAGCAATTCTTCAAATAATCGTTGTTCTATTGTACCGATATGTTGTTCGGCATTAAGAATTTTATCTTCAATATCTTTTAATTCGGGGGTAATATAACGTTCGGCATTGGTCATGGTTTGTTTACGTATCCATGCATCCGGCGTTTTTGTTTTATGGATATTGGTAACCTCGATATAATAACCGAAAACATTATTAAAACCGACTTTTAATGTAGATATTCCCGTTTCCTGTCTTAAACGTTCTTGATAGGAATGTACCCATGTTTTTCCGTGAAGCATCGCAGCACAGACTTCATCTAATTCAGCGGAAACTCCCGGTCTAAAAACTGATCCTGTTCCCAAAGATGCCGAGGGGTCATCAACGATAGTTGCACCGATATATGTGATTAATTCATCCAATAAAGGCATTTTTTCTGCAAGCAAGGACAAAGAATCGTCGGCAATGACAGCAATGGAAGCACGTAAAAGAGGTATTTTTTGTAAGCCGCGTTTTAAGGCAATAATATCACGCGGTGAGCAACGATGAGCACAAATTTTTGCAATTAATCGCTCTAAATCACCCGTTTCACTCAAATCATGGCGAATATCCGCTAAAATATTTCTTTGATATTTTAATGCTTTGACAGCAGCTAAACGTCGTTGAATAACAGTAAGTTTGCGCAATGGTCTTGTAAGCCATTGTTTGAATAATCGCCCGCCCATCGGAGATTGGGTTTTATCTAAATGGGCAATCAATGTTGCGTCATTATTATCATGCAAGGAAAATGTCAGTTCCAAATTACGACGTGTTGCATAATCCAGCACCATATATTCCGAAGGGTCATAATAACGAACTTTTGTTATCTGCGATGCCGATGTTTTTTGTGTTTCAAGTATATAATGGAGCACTGCACCTGCTGCAATTTGTCCACCTGTCATTTCTTCAATGCCGAATCCTTTTAATGAAGGAGTTTTAAAATGACGCAATAAAGTTTCGCGGGCAAAACTTATTTCAAATAACCAATCCTCCAATCGTGTTAATGATGGCGGATGTTCCATTGCTTTTACACATTGTTGTAAGTCGGCATATTGTCCTTTGGGAATAATTAATTCCGCTGCCATAACCGTTTCGAGTGTTGCCCTCAAATCGCTTAATAACACTTCCATCGTAAAAAATTCTCCGGTGGAAATATCGGCACAACTTAAACCTACTTTTGCAGTGCCACGTTCAATAAAAATAAAGGCTGCTCCCACATAATTATTGCGTTTTACATCAAGCAATTTATCATACATTGCCACGCCCGGAGTGACGACTTCCACCACATCGCGCCGTACAATACCGCGTGCTTGTTTGGGATCTTCCAATTGTTCGCAAACAGCCACTCTATATCCCGCACGCACAAGTTTTGGTAAATACGCATCAAGTTGATGATGGGGAAATCCCGCAAGCGGCACTTCTCCTGCTTCGCCATTATTTCTTTTTGTTAAAGTAATACCACACACACGAGCCGTGATAACAGCATCTTCTTCAAATGTTTCGAAAAAATCACCCATGCGAAAAAATAATATTGCATCAGCATGTTTTTTCTTTATTTGATGATATTGCCGCATAAGCGGTGTTTCTTTATGAGCCATAGTATTACATTATTCAGAAATTATCGAACACATATTCATGACAAGGGGGCAATCTCTTTTAAGGATTATATCGTGAAATAGTGTGACATAGTTCAAAAACACTTTTTTGTATGGATACTTCATGTATTAATACTGTACGGTCGCCAATACAGACCTAAACAGTTTAAGTATCGTTTCTTCGGAAGGCAAAGGATTATCATTAATATTGAGCGGCACGAGAGCTATTTCATAATAATTACCGAATGAAGACATAAAAACAGCGCAGCGGTTGCGCGAACTTCTTGTTGCATTGGTAAAATCGAAAGTACCAAATTCTCGTGAACCGATAGTTATCAGTCCATATTTGCCCGTTTGTTTTGCAGCCCCTGCCGTTTTTTGTTGATGATAACTCATAGCCGCCCTTGCCAGTGCATATACTCCTTGTTTTGCTATCACCGAATCCGTTTGAGGCAATTTTTTTAAGCGACGGAATACAAGAGCAATATTCATATCTTTATTGGCAGCAATAGCAAATACATCACTTGACATCATACCTTCCGCATTGATAAAATCCCAGCCCACAGGTAAAAATGCAAGCATGTCACCGTCGCGGGAATGTACCATTTCTTCAGAAATCGGAATTTCCGGTTGAGGACTTACAATGACGGGTGTTGGAGGCGGTTCTTCATCATCAATACGCACAAATAAACATCCCGACAGCCCTATACTGCTCACAATAAGCATTATAATGCCATAATAAAAAAATGATGTTCTGCAATGCAGTGACAATGAATTCATGGGTTTGTCATCATAATAAAACAATCATAAAAAACGCCGCCCGACATTAGTATCGGGCGGCTTTGTACCATAGAGTATAGAATCTTACAATCGTTCCGGCATAGGAGGTAATGGCATGGAGCCCGGTATGCCCATCAATGGAAAATCCTTACGAAGCGGATAAATCGGTTCATTTGTTTCCGGATCGGCAAAATCTTCCGGCATATAGAAGCGACGTAAGTCTGGATGTCCGTCAAAGTGAATACCGTACATGTCATACGTTTCCCGTTCGAACCAATTTGCACCTTCCCACAGCGAGCATACTGACGCAACATGAGGATTGCGCTCCGGCAATGCCACCTTCACACGTACTCTGCCACCCAATGGGAGGGATTGAAGGAAATACACGACTTCATAACGATCTTTTTTGCGATACCAATCAATGGCGGTAATGTCCACAAGAAATGTGAATTGAGTGGAAGGATTCGTTTTTAATTCTTCCATAACTTCAAGTATATGATCGGGAGAGATCATGATACTGAGCTGACCATGATGTTCAATTGTTTGTACTTCACCGCATATTGGGTGCAATACATTGAGAATGGTGTCTTTATCAACTGCCATAGTGTGTAATAAATAGGTAAAACATACCGTTTTTATAATAACGTAACTAATTATTCTTTTTTTCCTTGATTGTTTGTCGGCATAGTCCTGAACACTATATCCCACAAAGGATTGGAAACTCCGTAACCACTATGCGAATCATTAAAATGATGGCGCATGTGATAAATTTTCAAGTATCGCCCCACTTTACTTGTCATGGCAAAATGATGGATCGCATAGTGAATCATATCATACGACAGATACCCCAAAGCAAAACCCGCAAATAAACCAAAGTGACTGATTGGCAACAATACCCCGAACAATGTATAGAACACTATCCCTATGGGTATGCTGATAGCCAAGGGCATCACCAAACGTGTGGCATCACGAGGGTAATCATGATGAACGCCATGCATCAAAAAATGAAGACGTTTGCCCCATGTTGAGCGCGGCTCATAATGGAAAACCCACCGATGCAATGAGTACTCTGTCAATGTCCATAGCACGACCCCACTGACTATTTGCAAGAGAACCGCACCCACACTACAAGCTACAAAAGCATTGTAGAGCACCACGCCTATCACAGGCAACCAGAACACAACCGGTGTTGCCGGATGGATATGTGAAAACCACTCAATGAAATCGCTTTCAAACATCCGTGGAGAAATTTTCGGATCATATTTCATACGTCAATAACGTTAATCAGACAACGAAAAGGTATGATGTAACGGATAAATCAATGCGAAATTACAAGGAACTTGCCATGTGAACAACAATACAGCCATATCGTATTTTTGCAAACTTTCCATTTACCATAAGGTTGATATGCCGATGAACTCATTTTTTATTGAAGAATATACAACTCTTGACAATGAAGAGTGCATAAGAACAGTAGCCCGATTATCCGACGAAATATTCGATGTGACAACCGGTAACATACGTATTAACAAACGGTTACGGCATAAAAACTCTTTGCTGATTCTTATTGCTTACACACAGGATGACCGCACTCCTGTCGGCTTCAAAATTGGTTATGAAGATACTGAAACCCTCTTTTATAGTTGGCTTGGCGGTGTTTTGCCCACATATCGTGGTCACGGCATAGCATCGGCTTTAATGCGCCATCAACATACACGTATCGCAGAAATGGGTTATCCCAAGGTAGAAACGCGAACCCGCAATCGGTACAAATCAATGCTGATACTGAATATAAAGCACGGATTCAATATCATAGGCACACAATTCTGCAAAAATGATGTCAAAATCATTCTGCAAAAAACCATAGCTCCGGCAACAAGTACAAGAGACAATAAAGGGCAAGACTAAATAATACACTATTTTCGCATAATGTTCAGACATCAAGTTATGCCCGATTCTCAGATATTGTGGCTCCTGTCTTTCTCAAAACATGACAATTTCACCGTATGACTATATTTTCCGCTTCCGATATTTCTAAATCCATCCATGATAAAATGCTCTTCGAGAATGTGTTTTTTGGTATGGACGACACCGATCGTGTTGGTATAATAGGGCGCAATGGTGCCGGAAAAACGACATTTTTGCGAGTCATCGCCGGTATTGATACGCCCGACACGGGAATCGTTGCTTTCAACAAGGAAGCTCGGTTCGAATACTTAGAACAATTACCACGTTTTGACCGACATACCATAGTCTTGGAAGCGGCTATGAGCGGCAAACCCGATATAGCACACGCACTGATGCGCCATGAAGATTTATGTAAAAAATCACAACTCACTGCCGAAGAAGAACAAGAACTCCATAAACTTCATCAACTCATTGATGAGAAAAACGGTTGGGCACTTGACAGTCAAGCAAAATCCATACTCTCTCGTTTAGGCATGGAATTATTTGATGCCGATGTCATGAATTTATCCGGCGGACAAAGAAAAAGAGTTGCACTTGCAAGAGCACTTCTCTCCGACCCCGATTTGTTAATTCTTGATGAGCCAACCAACCATCTTGATGCGGGCTCAGTGCAATGGCTGCAAGATTATCTCCAACAATCTCAAAAAGGATTACTTCTTGTTACCCATGACCGCTATTTTCTTGATGCTGTCACCAATAAAATTATTGAATTAGATCGCAACACTTTATACAGTTATCCCGGAAATTTTGAAAAATATCTTGAGCGCAAAGAAGCAATGATTGTGGCGGAGGAAGCGGCAGCCGACCATTTACGCAATAAATTACGTCAAGAATTAGCATGGCTGCAAAAAGGTGCAAAAGCACGAAGAACAAAACAACAAAGCCGTATTGACTGGATTGCAAAAATGCAAGCAGAACCCGCTCCCACAGAAGAAAAAAATATTAAAATTGAACTTGGAAACGTTTTTCTCGGCGGCAGAATTATTGATGCTTACAATATTTCAAAACATATCAATAATACGGTTCTTTTTCATGATTTTACCTACAGCGCAGCTCCGGGCGATAAAATAGGCATCATTGGACCGAATGGAACAGGTAAGTCCACGCTGTTGAATACATTAGCGGGATTAACAGAACCCGATAGCGGCAGCGTTAAATTGGGAGAAACCGTCAAAATCGGTTATTTCCGTCAAGAAATTACCGACTTGGCACCGCGCCAAACCGTCATTGGTGCTTTGAGAGAAATAGCGGAATATATTGATGTCGGCGTAGGGCGCGAGCGGTTTATTACTGCCAAAGAACTCTTAGATAAATTTTTATTTCCGCCACGCCAGCATCATTCTCTTATCGAAACATTATCCGGTGGCGAAAAACGACGCTTAGGATTACTTCGCATACTCATGAATAATCCGAATGTTCTTTTATTGGATGAACCAACGAATGATTTTGATATTGCCACACTTTCTGCCTTAGAAGAACATTTATCACATTTTAAGGGTGTATTAATTATTGTGTCGCATGATCGTTCTTTTCTTGATAAAACCGTAGATTTTATCTATGCTTTTGAAGAAAATGGTCATATCAAACAATATCCCGGCAATTATAGCTCGTATTTAGAAAAAATAGAACAAAAAAAAGAGCAAGAGCGCAACACTAAATCGCAAGCTACTGTCAAAGAAGAATTACCCAAAAGAGAAAAATCGAAAAAAAGCGGACTTTCCTTCAAAGAACAAAAAGAATATGAAGAGGCAGAAAAATCTATTGAACGCCTTGAAAAAGAAAAAGCAACAATCCTTCAAACATTAGAAACAATGGATGGCGCAGATTACAAAGCAATAACGGAGTTAAGCGAAAAGTTGGCGGGAATTGAAGAACAATTGGATACAATAACATTACGTTGGCTTGAATTAGAAGAGAAAAAGTAAAGACCATTGGTTATTTACTGTTTTTTTCAATCAAAAGATTATTTTTGCTGTACAGTAATGGTTAAACATTATAGAGTGAATGTATGTTATTAGATATTAACGAAGAAAATTCCTCTTTAAGCAAAGAGGAAGAAGCATATCTTAAAGAAATGATTTCACGTCTTACTTCGGTAGAAGAAAGGCAGGTTTTACTTGAAGAAATAAATACAATGCTGGATTACACAGTCGAATACTCGCCTGTTTTTATAGCGGAACTTTATGGTATCGAAGCAATGTGCCTTCGTCTTTTGAAAAATTATGATAAAGCTGAACAATCATTTATCAAAGCAATTGAACAGTTTACCATATACAAGGTATATCATAAAAGATTTTTCAAGTATTATCATTATCTTGTTTGTACAAATTTGGATAAACCGGACCGTGTACGAGCTAAAGAATTTGTATTACAAGGACTTGATATTGCTTATACTCTAAATAATCATGATGGTATAGCTATACTTGAAAATACAATATCCATATTTTTTAGAATTAATTCCCAGCCCGAAGAAGCTATTCCACATTTAGAAAAATCTCTACTTCACAGTAGATCTAATCAAGAAAAGATAACAACATATTTAGAACTTGGCAGCACACATAAACTTCTCAAGAAGTTTGATGAAGCACGCGAGTATTATATGACTGCTGAGCAAATTGCATTATCTACTACTTTGTTACACTATCTTCTTCCTTATCTCTATAGTCAATGGGCAGGACTTGAAGAAAAGGCAAATAACAATCATACTTGCTTGTCGTATGTTGAAAAATGTTTGGAGTATTGTAAGATTTTCAAAACTTATCCGGATATGAAATCTACAATATTTACTATTCTTTGCATCAAGTATAGAGTTGTCATCAAATCTGACGATATAGAACAATGCCAACAGATACTTCATGAATGTTTAGAATTACAGAAGGAAAAAGATCTGTCATTCTCATTAAGGATTGGAATTCTTCAGATGCAAGCCCAACTTCATGAAAAAATGGGGAATTACAAACAAGCTCTGGACTTTTACAAACAATATTCCGGCTTGGCATTTGAAGACGAACACGCAGCAGCACAAAAAGGAACAAATGAACTAAAAATGGAGCTGGCAGTCCGAGAAAAACAGAAGGAAAAAGAGATTTTAGAAAGAGAAATCCTCCTCAAACAGAATCAATTAAAGGACATAGCAGGTATTATTGCCAAAAAAAATGAGGAAATTGATCGAGTAGTTTCGCTTGTTCAAAGCATTGATAGTCAAGAAAGTAAGAATGCCGGATTACAAAAAAAGATTGCCCTCATAGAGCAAAAATTACTCAAATCGTTGGACTCCCAAGAATCGTGGAATGTCTTCGAGATACAGTTTTCTTCTTTATATCCAGAATTTACTAAAAATCTTCTCAAAGTGTATCCACAATTAACAAAAACAGAATTGCGGCTCTGCTGTCTATTACGTGCCGAGTTCAGCACGAAAACCATTTCTTCATTGATGCACCTTGAAAATGAGACGATTGACCAATATCGTCACCGTTTGCGTAAAAAATTGCAATTACCCCCACGCACAGATCTTGGTGTGTTTATGCAAACAATACAATAAAGATTTTTCTCGAAAATTAAGATTTTGTCGAGATTCATAATGGGACAAATATAGTAATTTCGCATCCATACCTTTTATTCAATAACAAAAGGCTTACGGTATGCGCTCATTACTATTACTCATCATTGCCGGAACTTTGTTTTCCTGCGCACAGATACAGCAACTTGCTGACAAGTACCAAAAGGAAGTACAAAAGCAAAAAATGGAGCGTGAAAAGAAAGAACGTGAACAACAACAATCACAGCAAACAGTGACAATAACCGAAGGTTCAAGTTCTTCATCATGCACACAATCCTCATCATGCACACAATCCTCATCATGCACACAAAATTCATCAACACAAAACACACCCGTCCACAAAGCCGCCTCTTTTGTCACAACATTATCACAACAAGAAATTCAGGAATACCTTGAATTTCACAATAAAGCAAGAAAAGAAGTAGGTGTACCACCTGTACAATGGTCTGACGAGATTGCAGCATATTCTCAAGAATGGGCTGATTATTTGGCACAGAACAATCGTTTTGAACATCGCTCTGATCATCGCTATGGAGAAAATATCGCCATGCACTATGATAATGCCCTCGTGAACGGTGCAAAACTCTGGTATCAAGAAAAAAAACATTATAAAGGCGCAGTGCTCAACTCCTCCAATTGGTCAAAAGCGGGACATTATACGCAAATGGTATGGCGAGCAACACGATACATAGGCGCAGGTAAAGCTACAAATGCCAAAGGACAAATTATTATCGTTGGTAATTATGATCCGGCTGGCAATATGATGGGACAAAAAGCATATTAGTTTTTCACTTTTTTATAGTTTTTATATGAAACACTTTTTTATTTTTTGTGTGTGCATAGCAGCACTTTGGGGTTGTTCGGATGATAATAATCCGACAAATACGGGTACGCCGAATGATCCGGGTACAAGTTATCAGGCAAGTAATGAAGCTGTGATTGCAGAATTAAATTATGCCCGCACTCAGCCGGCAGAGTATGCCAATCATTTAGAAAAAATGAAGCAATACTTTAGGGGTAATAGATATGAGCTGCCCGGTGAAATTCCTCTTCTTACCAATGAAGGCGTAGCAGCAGTGCAAGAAGCAATTGATTATTTACGAAAAGTAAACCCAAGGAAACCATTTATACTATCTGCGGGATTAACAAAAGCAGCAGAAGATCATCGTAAAGATTGTGGTCCGAAAGGCATTACATCACATACAGGCAGTGACGGTTCTTCTATGGAAGACAGAATAAACCGCTATGGGACATGGAATATTACTATAGGTGAGAACATATCTTTCGGTGCTAAGAATGCGAGAGATATAGTCATACAATTAATTGTTGATGATGGTGTGAAAAGCCGTGGTCACAGAGAAAACATATTTAATGAAGACTTTAATCTTGTTGGTACTGCATTTGGTTATCATAAAGAATATGAAGTTATGTGTGTAATGGATTTTGCAGGACAATTCACAGAAAAATCAATAGTTATAGTATCGGAGAATAAATAATGAAAAACATGATGGTAATTGTTGTGGTGGTATTTAGTGTTTTTTCTCTGAATGCTCAAGAGCAGAATGCTATATATGGCGGCTTAGGCTCTGCAAAAAAAGTGGGAGGCGACGGAGACCAATATCTATGGGGCAGAAGTATTGAACTTGGTCTTCGATTAGGCATTACACCAACTACATCATTTTTAGTCCTTGTACACCATTCTTCACTCTTATTAGATCCTAATAAGTTTCCAAACTCAATACAGGAACCAACACATAGTGTCACAGCAACAACCGGTAATTTCCGTGTACGTTTTTTTGAGAAAGGAATAACACCATTCTTTACCATTGGTGCAGGACTAAGTGTTGAGAATATTGCAGGAACTAATTGGGATGGAAGTTCAGTTGAGGAATCGAAAATATCAGCAGCACTCAATGGTGGTATAGGTGTAGATATTCCTTTAAGTATCACTATGGATCTTTCAATAATGGGAGGACTTATTCACAGCAGGGCTTATGAAACTACATTTATTCCGGTAACTATAGGTTTATCTTTTTATTATTAATATTTACATAACAACCTTCAAAGGATTGTCGTATGAAAAAAACATTGTTTTCTTTGCTCATTTTGACAGTTATAACTCTGTCAACAAGTTCAGCACAAAAGATTTCTGAGCGTCCTGCTTCGTGGGATAAACAACTTTGCCTAACGTTGGGAGGAAACTTTATAACAGGGTCAGAAGCCGATAATTTCAATCCGGGAATTGGGTTAGACGGTATATTTTATTACAGAATTGGTGAGCAAACTTTTCTTAGTGCGGGAATCGGCTTTCATATATTGAATGTCAAGGAAGAGAAACTTCAAGCATTTTTAGGTCAAGTTATGCCTGTCGGTATGACTGCAGAAGTCGGATATTTTGCTCTCCCTTTATCAGTTGGTATCAGGCATAATTTTACGACCAAAGGATTTCAACCATATATCGGTGCTGAAATTGGCGCAACTGTTCTTGGAACATCTATCAAAATGAGCTATCTGGGCAAGACAAACGATACCACTGCAACAGACACCTATTTATCCTTTATGCCTAAAGTAGGATTTCGTTTACCGTTAGCTCCTTATCTTGATTTCGACGGTCACTTAAAATACAATCATATTTTTGCTAAAGATGAACCGTTTGGTATCATCACACTCAATGTCGGGATTGCGTATACAATTAAGTAAACAAATGAAAAAAGGGGAAAGGAATTAAAATGAAAAGAACTAAATTACAAATTTTCATACCATTAGTCATTATATTACTGAGTTCAATTTTATTTCAAACAAATGCGCAGTCTATCAAAATTGATATAAAAACTGAACTCTCTGACAAAGCAAGCAATGACGTACAGGCAATTAAAGCCGGCATTATCTCTACACTAAAAGATCATATTACATGGATTAAAGTAGTCAATGTTGGTGAAGATTACTCATTTTGGATAAAAAATCTGTCACTTACCCCCAAGAAAGATAATCCTTTCATTACCATTGTTTCCTTCAATCTTGAACTAAGAACAGCGGCAATGTTTTCACAAGGGAAGTTAATCATACAACAACCGATAAAGTTCGAGTACGACCCACAACAGGAATTACCATTGCAGCAAAAGGAACTTGAAACTTATTTATCAAAAATAAATAAAGACATCAGCGGTGCAGGTATAACAACAATTGCTGCAATCTCAACTCTTGGCACATCTATACTTGCACAAGCATGTATAAAGACAGCAGCATTTCTTCAAAAGGACTTCACAGCAGCACAGCAGAAATCAGCCATATTAGCGGGATATTATACTGTTCACGCACTCTACAGTATGCTTAAAAAACAGGGACATTTTAATTAAGGATTAGATTTATGCAACTCTTTGAAAATGAAAAAATTCTTGTGACTTTAGGAGATGAAATTATCCTCACCAATGAACGGCTCATGTATAACAGTCCCCAATCGCAGATTACTGATATTCTTTTCTTATCACATATTGCATATATAGGTACAAGTTCATCGGACAAACAATACTACATTTTTATCGGACTTTTAGTGGCGTCTGTTTTCGCTTTCATTGCAATATCAGATGGCTACCCTTTTCTATTTATTCTCAGTGCTATTTCTGTAGTTTGTGGTATTATTTTATGGCATAAGTCACGCAGAAACGTTATACGTATTATCGCTCATTCGGACGCACGCATCAATATCGTCGTTTCTTCTATGACTACAGCATCGGTGAATGACTTTATCTATGAGATTTGTCACGCGATCAACGCATGCCAAAACAAAGCATCTTTTCACATATAAATTCATTTTTTTCTTGATACTTTGAGAAAATATTTCTTTGCAATTGCTCAAAATTTCCGTCTCCAAACCTATAAGGTTTTTCGAAACCTTATAGGTTTATGAAAAGCCAACCATCACCAAAAATTCCCCTCATTGAGGGGTGGCAGACGCAGTCTGACGGGGTGGATTCTCATTGTCCTCACTTTTTAACGTGAGCTGGGGCTGTGATTATTTATATTCTCATACCAAATTAACAAACCCTTTCTTTCCAAAAACAATGACTTACCAATTTCATCTATTGCTATCTCCACATTACCTTTCAAAACTTCTAATTCACAGTCATAATTGGGCTCAATCACTATAAACCATCTCATTTGATCTAACAACAATTCAGACAACAGATTCGACAATATGCTTTGTTTTAATAAACTATAATTGTATTCATTTACAAAATCATCAAGTCCTTTAGTAAGTGAGATACATTGCCATATATGATTCTGTAGTTGAAAAGGCAACTGTCTTAGAACATATCCCGGTACGTCAGTTTTTTTTAATTTAAAATAATGATAGTTTGCCTCTTCTGTACCTTGAGGATATCCAACACCTTGCCATTGAAATACCGGTTGCTCAAATTTAATATTCTGTATAGTTGCACTTACAGGAAGATAAATCTCAAATGCTATATCCATATAAAAAACATATAATAATTAATATTTTACTGGTTCTGATGCTGTCCACCTCTTTTGTAAAAAGTCAAAGAGAAAAATATGCTGATGAGGATACGGATGTACTGCCGGACGATTATGTGTTGACCAATCGACTCTACTCCAAGGAACTTTTTTCCATTTGCTAATGACCATGAAGATTCAGCAAATGTTGCTGATTGTCTGTACAACACACCATTTTCCCCGATTCTACCACCTAAAACAGTATGTGGACTTTTGCCAGCACGTGGATCCGGTAAAGGTATATCAATATCGTCAACCTTATGTTGCATGAGAGGTGTTTCAGGTATATACACGCCCTTACCAACACCCTCCGCTACCTCATCCGCGGCACCCTCCGCCACATTATCAACTTTACCAATCCAGTTTTCGCCTGCTAATGGTTAAGTGGCTTTGCTCAATGCTTTTGATACCATGCCAAAATTACTCATTTTTTGGCTGAACGCGGTTGTATTGACTCAATGATTCGGCAATTTGCCAAGAACAGGTCATAAAAATGGATTCCGTCTCCAAACCAATAAGGTTTTGAAAACCTTATTGGTTTATGAAAAGCCAACCATCGCATCAAAGGCATTTTTTACAAACGTATAATCCCGTTGGGATTGAATCATAAAAATGAGCCCCTCTTCTTTTCTCCCCGTCGGGGAGAAGTCTTTTTCGCCTTCCCCGCGGGGAAGGACGGGA
>JAFLBY010000083.1 GCA_017302855.1 Candidatus Kapaibacterium sp. | reverse complement strand
CCGCCCACATCACCTTTGATGATAAGTTTAAGCTCTTTGGTTCCACCTTGTTTAATTTGAGCAGAGATATCATCCAACGTAGTATGACGTACTTGTTTGAATTGTTGTTCACGTGCTTGAAGTTGACGGCGAGCTGATATGGTTTTTGCTTCGGACTCTTCTTCCATTGCAACAAATATATCTCCAGCCGCCGGCAAGCCATCAAAACCTGAAAGTTGCACAGGTATAGATGGACCGGCAGATTGTACACGGTTGCCGCGCTCATCGAACATGGCACGCACACGGCCAGAATGAATTCCTACAACAAAAGGATCGCCAACACGAAGTGTTCCTTTTTGCACTAAGACCGTTGCAAGAATACCCTTGCCTTTATCAAGATGCGCCTCAATGACAGTACCACGTGCTTGACGGTCAGGATTAGCTTTTAACTCGAGGATTTCAGCTTCAAGAAGGATTTTTTCCAAGAGAACATCAATATTAAGTCCTTGCTTTGCAGACACATGAACGCATTGAAATTTACCGCCCCAATCTTCAACCAAAACACCGTGGTCTGCAAGCTGCTGCTTAATTTTATCAGGATTGGCTTCAGCACGATCAATCTTGTTAAGTGCAACTACAATAGGTACATTTGCCGCATTGGCATGACTTATTGCCTCAATGGTTTGAGGCATTACTTGGTCATCAGCAGCAACAACAAGAACCACAATATCGGTAACTTGTGCACCGCGAGCACGCATAGCCGTAAATGCCTCATGACCGGGGGTATCGAGAAAGCCTATTTCTTTACCATTTTGTAATGTCACATGATAAGCTCCTATGTGCTGTGTGATACCACCGGCTTCGCCCGCAACCACATTTGCTTTTCTGATATAATCAAGTAACGATGTTTTACCGTGGTCAACATGACCCATGATTGTAACAATAGGAGGACGAGGTATTAGACTCTCTTCGCTGTCTTCATCATCTTCGATATTAGAAACATGTTGCTCATCAATAAATTCAACGGTAAAACCATAATCATCGGCTATAAGAGTGATGGTGTCTTTATCTAAACGTTGATTTATGGTAACCATAAGTCCGAGTTTCATACATTTCATGATTACTTCGGAGGTGGTTACCCTCATTAAATTCGCCAAATCACTTGTAGATACGAACTCGGTTAATCGTAGTATCGTATCCTCTATGTCAAGTTCTTCCTGACGGCGCTGTTCTTTCTCCTCACGCTCTAACTTACGTTTTTGACGTAATTTACTACGTTGCGAAATTGTAGATGATTCGTCCATACCTTGGCGAGTTTCGCGTATTGCACGTTCAACTTCTTCCTCGGTGATGACCTCTCGTATTGACTTTTTACCTTTAACTTTTTTCTTCTTGTCGTCTTGTTTCGAGGCTACCCCTATCTTAGAGGCAATTGTTTCAACGCCTACACCACGTTTACCGAATTTATGCTTTGATTTTACTAACTCAAGCTCTGCAGGACTCAGTTGTGGTGATGTAACCGGTTTGTCATCCGATTGCGACCTAATTACCGGATTTTCACGTGTTTTAGAGGTACCTGCTGCCACGGCATCAGAACTGCGTCCTGTTTTGTTTCTGTCTCCGGGACGTGCATCACGTTGGTCGGGACGACGATCTCCGGGACGTGCATCACGTTGGTCGGGACGACGATCTCCGGGACGTGCATCGCGTTGGTCGGGACGACGATCTCCGGGACGTGCATCACGTTGATCAGGACGACGATCAGATTTTTTATCACGATCTCGGCGATCATCCTTGCGATCTCCTATTTTTCCGCCATCTTTACGCGTTTTTCTTCCATCATTTTGTTGTGAGTTACTTCCGCCTTTGCTAAGATCTATTTTTCCAAGTACTGTAAGACCACGTAATTGACTAGAATTACCGGCTTCATATTCCACGGGTGTAAAACGTTTTTTCTTGCGTTTTCCTCCTCCATCCTCAGACTCAAGTTGCTGTTCTTCCGTTGGCGCACCATCCGGAGTAGCCGTTGCTGTTGGTGACGCTTTACCTGAGGCATCTTTAGACGAAGCCGCCACAGGACTTGGCATCGGCTCAATAGCAGTATCAACTTGGGAAGACACTTGCAATGATTGTGTTGTTTTTTCCTCTGCAATAGAAAGATTTTCGGGCAATTTCTGTCCTACGGAATCTTTAACTTCAGATTGTTCAATGGCAGGGGTTATATCCTGTATTACGCTTTCTGATTGTGTATGACGTTCTCTTGTTAGTTCCGGCACTTGAGTAACTTCAACTATGTTCGTAATTGGAGCTTCTGTCACCTTTGTTTCTTCGTGCTGAATAATCTCCGGTTTCGGGACAATTTCTTGTTTAGCCGCAATTGGATGTGAAATCACCGTTGAAGATTTTTTTTCAATAATCACTTCTTCCACCGGGCGAACTTCTTCCACCGTATGTTCTATAGCAGTAAAGGGTTGAGTTTGCATTGCGGGAGCAACCGTCTTTACTTCTTCAATAGCCGCAACAACTGATTGTGGAGTAGCTTCAACATATTCGGACACTTCACCGACGGAAGTATCGTGTTTGTCAGTTTTGTTGAAAATTTCACTTTCGGATTGAAAACTTTTTTGGGAACTGCCCGCTGATTGTTCCGTAGAGTCGGAATGGGAAGCAACCGGCTCTGCAACAGCATCTACGCTCACAATATCGGAGTGCTTGTGATTATCAATTTTGTGACGCTCTATTTTTTCTCTTTGCTTTTCGACGGCGCGTAATTCTTTCGCAAATTTTTCCATGACAATATCCACCATCACATCAGAGAGTGCTGTTGTGGGCTTATTTTCAATTTTAAAGCCTTTCGACTGTAAAAAGTCCACAATGGTATCTTTACCGATATTGATTTGAGAAGCGAGTTTAAATAGTTTCGTACTTTGCATTGCAGCCATAGTGCTACCGATTATTAAATAAGTGTTGATGAGCTTTGTATTACTGTTTCACAGCGCATCGAAAAAAATCACAGTTGTAAACAGCCGTAAAGACGTGATTATATCTTTACTGCATTGACCGGAAGAAAAAGCGTGCAGAATTATTCCTGAACCGCTTCATTTTCTCCTTCATTATTGTTCTCTTCATCATCCTCAAGTCCCCAACGCATAATATCTTCGCGAATTGACGGATCTTCTTTCTCATCAAATTCTTGGAGGATTATGGCACGAATTTCAAGTAACAACTCTTTTGTCATTCCCTCAAGAGATAATAAATCATAAATATCAGCCATCAAAAATTCACGTGCGGTATCAACTTCTAATTCGATAATCCGCATATACATATCGTGACCTATTTCATCTTTGAACTCGATTAACTCAATATCCTCACTGCCTTCTTTTATTAAGCTCAATGAATATCCGGTTAATTTTGAAGCGAGCCGCACATTTTGTCCATTTTTCCCGATAGCCAAAGACACTTGATCATCAGGCACCACAACGGTAGCACTGCGCGTTTCCTGATTGATAATAATTTCTCGCACTCTTGCGGGCGATAAAGCTCGCGCAATAAATATTCGCGGATCCTGATGATGTTCGATGATATCAATACTTTCATTATTCAGTTCACGCACAATAGAGTGAATACGAATGCCCTTCATACCAACACAAGCTCCTACGGGATCCACACGGTCATCATAAGAGATAACGGCTACTTTTGCCCTTTCACCGGGTTCGCGGGCAATTGCTTTTAACTCAATAATACCATCATAGACTTCGGGAATTTCTACTTCAAAAAGACGAGCCATAAATTCGTCTGCCGCACGCGATAAAATAATATCGGGTATGCCGCTGCCAGTAAGGCGACGCACTTCTTTTACGATGCAACGAATTGTTGTATTTTTTTTGTAACGTTCATTATGGATTTGCTCTTCACGGGGCAAGCGCATCTCGGTTTTATTGTGCATAATCAGTAATCCGCTGGAACGCACTTGATAGACCTCGCCTACAATTATTTCTCCAACTTTTGAAGCATATTCATTAAAAATATTATCCTTTTCAATATCACGGGCTCTTTGACCAAGATTTTGAGCAGCCAAAGCAACTAAGCGTCTGCCGAAGCTGTCAGCAATATTATCTAAAGTTATTTCTTCAATAAATTCATCACCTACCTCATACGTATCGCCCGTTGTTTCATACAACTCTTTGGTAGAAATTTCCAGAGCCGGATTTTCTACTTCGTCAACAATAGTGCGCGTTAAATATATCTCAATATCGCCTTTGTCCATATTGACAATAATATCGGCTTCAGCATCTTGACCATATTTTTTCTTTACCATGAGAGATAAGGTTTCTTCGAGAATACCTTGTAATAAGTCTCGGTCAATATTGCGTTCTCTCGCCATTTCAGCGAATGCTTCGATTATAAGTTTTTTGTCAAATTTCGGCTTCTGTTTACGACGTGCCATGATGCATAGAGTTATTTAGTAATGAGAAAATTATTTCCAGCGTAATTGAACAATGCTGTGGTTAATATCGGCAAATTGAATTACTGATTCTAAATCTTCTGGCTCACTTCTTTTTGATTGTTTCCCTTGCTTTTTGTGCAATACTAACAACTCGGGTTGCAAAGACATCAATGTACCTTCAACGTGCCCGCCTGCTTTCAAAGCTATGCGCAAATCACGACCGATGTGTTTAGTATATTGCCATTGAAATTCTAAGGGACGATCAATTCCGGGCGAAGAAACCTCAATGCCGCTTAATCCCGACAGGAACTCATTTGTTTCGATGAATTCATCAAGCTTTTTGCTTATGTTACGGCACATTTCGTGCATTACTCCATGTTCAGTATCTATGACAATCTCAAGAACTGGGCGAGTCTTGCTCCCTTTGGTTGAAAGCTCAAGTACGTATGCACCCTGTTGAGTACAAATCTCTTGAATCATAGTATGAACCGATTCCGGTATGAGTATCTTCATTGAAATGAATAGTAATAAAAAATGGGCTTTGCCAGCCCATTCATTTATGCAGTAATTAAACCACCTAACAAAAATACGAAAATTATCCCGATAAAGCGATATAAAATAATGATAACAACCCTTTTTTTCAAACAACGAGCATTTGGTTACAAGTGTATGTCTATTGTTAATTTACACTTAGACATTAACTTTGGGCTTTTCACCAAATTCCGGCAATGCAAATGGCTGTGACTCATTCAATAACATAATCTCCGCTATTGCTCTTCGCAATTGTGTGTCCGTGCCATTACGATAATCCTGTGGAGCTATCTCGACAACGATATCGGGGTCGGTACCATAGTTCTCCACTTTGTACCCGACATCGGTAAACCAGAACGAAAACTCGGGTTGGGTTGTCATGCTGCCATCGGCAAGAATATAACGCGGCGATATGCCGATTACACCACCCCATGTACGCTTTCCTATAAGTAAGCCAAGTCCCATATTTTTAAAAGTATGGCTAAATATATCGCCATCAGAACCGGCATACTCATTTGTTAATGCCACCAAATGTCCCGCTACCGAATCACGTGGGTATGGATCGGGGCTTCCCCATCTCTTTATCGTATATGCTGAACGTTTTCTTGCTAATTTCTCAAGCAACAGTTGTGAGACATGACCGCCACCATTAAACCGTACATCAACAATAAGCGAATTTTTCTCGATTTCTGTAAGATAATAGCGATGAAATTCGGCATAGCCGGCAGGTCCCATATTTGGCACATGCACATATCCGACCGTATTGTTCGATAAACGATGAACTGTTTCTCGATTATGTTCTACCCAATCACGATAACGAGCTTGGGTTTCATTGGATAATGCCTTCACACTTACCGTTCGATGTTCACCGACAGCCGATGATTTTATGGTAATATTCACATCGCTATTTGCTTGATTGAGTAATAATTCCATTGGTGAACAATGCACGCCAACTTTTTTTCCATTCACTGCGATAACTATATCATTTTCCATAATATTGATGCCAAGACGGCGGAATGGCGACGTTAAACGTTCATTCCAAGGATCACCCTTCATTATGTCTGTGATGCGATAGCCGCGTTCATTGTCATCATAGGAAAATGATGCACCTAATAAACCTTGTCGGTATGTAGGAGGCATTCTATAATCGCCGCCACGCTCATAGGCATGAGAAGTGCCGAGTTCTCCGAGTAATTCCCAGATAATATCAGCATATTCAGACCGTGAGGCAATGCGCTCAAGCAATGGTTCATACCTTTGTTTCATAGCATACCAATCCACGCCGGACATATCGGTTGTCCAAAAATGTTCGCGCTGCAATCGCCATACTTCACCAAACATTTGGCGCCATTCTGCCAGAGGTTCCACCGAAAGTTTAATTCGTGCTAAATCAATCCAGCCGGTTTTTCTCCCGGGCGACGAGTCACCGGAATCTTTGTCTTTACCAAGCATTTTGATATTTTGTACGCGAAGACGGTTACCACTTTGATAGACCAAAACTTCATAATTGGCAGAAAGTAAATAATCACCGACACCGCCGGCTATTTGCTCACGTTTTTGTGTTTCAAAATCATACATTTCCAAAACACCGGCTTCCGTTGGCGCAATATCTCCCGGAGCAGGCGCATCTAATGATCCCCTTACCGGCATAGATCCAAATATCACTTTGCCTTTCAAGCCATGGATACCCGTATAACGTCCTTCCGGTACAGGAAAAGCAACTATACGATTCTCAATTCCTTCAAAATCTATGGTTAGCAATTGTTGCGATTGTTTATTCTCGGTGTCCGTCGGCTCATTTTTTTTCTTACCATTATCATTTGGCATAGGTTGATGAATAAATGGCGACTGAGTATCTTTTGCAAGAGCAATCGCATAAGGTCGCATTCCACGCGGGAAATTCAAATCAAAGTGCATTGAATCATAGACAGGATTGAATTCACGATAGGAAATAAAATATATAAATTTCCCTTCGGGATCGAAACTGGGCATATAATCACGAAATCGAGGCGGCGTTAGGCGAGATATGTGCTTTGTATCGAGTGTGCATAATGAAATTGAAGAGGTCTGATTTGTTGTAGCGCAATGATATGCAAGATATTTGCCGTCAGGCGACCATTGCAAACCACCAATAATGCTGTAGGGACTTTTATCGAGTTCCATCATTGACCCATCTTCAAGATTGATAAGCAATAACTCAAAACGATGATTCGCTATAGCAACACAATCGTGATGCGGACTCACACTTAACTCGCTTGCTAAACCAATATCTAAATCATTAAAACGATGGACTATACTGTCGAAATCAGCACCATGTATTTCTAACCGCTCTTCGCCCCCATTATCCGAAATGGTAAGAAAATCTTTTTTATTTCCGCGCCAAGTCGTTAAACGATAACGCACACCGTCAAGTTCTCCGATTTGCTGCACAGGTCCGTCCCAATTACCAAAAACAAATGGTTTACCACGTGTTGTTGCAATCAAATAATGACCGTCAGGGTGCACTGAAAATTCATGTAAATATTGCGCAGCTGACACAAATTTCCGCTGACTTTGAGTTTGAGGACTATAAAACTCAATTTCTACTTTGGTCGAAATATTTTGTTGCGGATGAAATAAATATATATCACCCCCCATTTGATACACAATAGTAGTGCCGTCAGTTTGTGCATGGCGCACATAATAATCACGTGAAAATGTATGTTGTTGCAATCCATTGCCATAGACATCACAACTATAAATATTTCCTATACCTTCATGGTCAGAAATAAAATACAATGTGTCGCCAACTAACATGGGTGCTGTTAAATTACCATTGATATTATCACAGAGTCTTTCAAATGTGCCATTACCTTCTCTGTCCACCCAAAAAACGCCGGCAGTACCACCGCGATAACGCTTCCATGTAGCAGGATCTTGGGTATTGCGTCCTAAAACAACCGTACCATTATTACCATACGCTATTGAATGAGCAATACCATAATGTAATGGTTTTGTTGCCCCGCCTTCAGGATTGATACTATACAAAATCATTGATGCCGCGAATGGCTGCTGTGCATTGGATGCAAAAACAATATCGCCTTGGGGAGACCACCCTACTGTTCGCGTATTTGCTCCAAGAAATGTCAGACGTTTTTCTAAACCGCCCGAACTATTCATGCAATACACTTCTACATTACCATCCTCACGACCGGTAAAAGCAACTCTTTTCCCATCGGGTGATAATACAGGGCGCGTAATCTCTGCCAAATTTGAAGTAAGCCGACGCGCTAAACCACCACTTGATGGAACAATCCATAAATCGTCCTCACAGACAAAAAGTATAGTATCATTGTGAAGGGTCGGGAATCTGTAATAACCGTGTTGTTTCATAAAAATAAAAGTAATTATGGCTTTAATACCGTTTGAAATATACTACTAACGTAAATGATTCTGATGGCATAAGTATTTCAAAGACTTACACATCAAGAAAATCAATAATGACAATCTCTGTAATCACCGTCATTCGGGGTGAAATCGCAACACATACTATGCTCAAGATCTATTATTCGCCTTCAAATACAATCAATGAACGCACATCGTAAGAAGATAACTTTTCTCTGCCCTTAAGCGCAGGCAATTCGACAATAAACGAGATTTGCATAATCTCACCGCCGCATTGTTCTATCAGACGTGTTGCCGCCAAGGCAGTGCCCCCAGTAGCAAGCAAATCATCATGCAAAAGAACTTTTTCGCCTTTTTCAATGGCATCTTGATGTATTTCAATACTGTCTGTCCCATATTCCAAAGCATATTCCGCACGATGTACATGATAGGGCAATTTACCTTTTTTTCTGATTGGTACAAACCCCACACCCAGTGCTTGAGCCAATATCCCTCCCATGATAAAACCTCGTGCATCAATGCCGGCAACTTTATCTATGCCTTTATCACGTGCCAACATAATCAGCTCATTCGCCGCATATCGTAAACCGTGCGGATTTCCAAATAGGGTTGTAACATCTCTGAATTGAATGCCCGGTTTGGGAAAATCAGGTATTGTACGTATGTAATCTGATACATTCATGCTTTGCAAATTACTGTGAGATAATCAACAAAAGTACGAAGCAAAGCACAAACAGGCAACATTTCCGCAGCCTTCGCGCACATTCGACAGAACCGGATATATGATTCCATTCTGTTAGCTTTCCTCTATCAATACCTCGTATGCTGACACTCTTTTAGCAAGTGCTTTTCATGAAAGAAAGCAACACAGCCACAAATTTGCTCTGGTTTGCCTAAATCCTCACAACTTTTCGCCATGTAGAGTCGAATGCCGTATTTTTGCCCGTTGATTTCTACACTTAAAACCTATTTCTATGAAAAACTTTGTTCTTAGTGTTATCATTGTTCTTGTGGCGCCTCTTTCGATATATGCACAAACACCCGTGCAAACAGCGGATATTGACGGCTTACGCATCAAAGAAAACTCCTATTATGCTCTGACGGACATTACCATTGTTCCATCGCCGGGCATAACCATTACCAATGGCATTTTGATTATAAAAAATGGGATCATTGAGAATGTAGGCGCAGGGCTGAGCGTTCCCAAAGGAGCAACCATTCGCTCGGCAAAAGGTATGTGGGTATATGCAGCGTTTATTGAGCCGTATATGGAGATGAACCGCAAAGGTGCAAAAACGGGACCTGCCAATGTTGATGAAGAAGACAATCCGGGAAAAGCACAACCCTTGGACAGAGGAGCGAAGTACTGGAATGAAGCCATTCGCCCGGAAAAGAATATTGCTGACTATGCGAATGTGGATGCCAAAACAGCCGAAGAATGGATGTCTTTAGGATTTGGTGCAGCTCATTGCAATGCAACCGATGGTATATTGCGCGGTCATTCGGCAATCGTTTTAATGAAAGAAGGCAGTGCCTCAACAATCACGCTGCGTCAATCTGTCGGGCAATGGATGTCGCTGCGAAAAGGAAATTCGCCCAATCCGTACCCATCATCAATGATGGGCAGCATTGCATTATTACGTCAGGCATTCTATGATGCTCTATGGTATGGAAAAGCCCATTCCATAGCAAAAATGTCCGCAATAACACCACCTGAGATAAACTCATCGTTAGAAGCACTTGCCGACGACCTTGATAAAAAAAGAACTTTCTTTTTTGAAACAAATAATGAACATACCATTGTAAGAGGTGATAAAATTGCAAAAGAATTTGCCTTACCAATTACGTATATCGGCAATGGCTTTGAATATCGTCGTTTATCTTCTCTTACTCCTATAAAACCCACACTTATACTTCCTGTAAATTTCCCCGCAGTGCCGGATGTTTCCACCGCCGAACGCGCCGAAGATATTTCTCTTGAAGATTTACTGCACTGGGATGCAGCTCCGGCAAATCCTTACAGACTTGATTCTGTAGGCATTTCGTTCAGCTTTACTACACGTTCCTTAAAAAACAAATCAGACTTTTTACCTAATATTCGAAAAGCAATTTCTTATGGATTATCAAAAGAAAAAGCACTTGCAGCACTGACACAACAACCCGCAAAAATGCTTGGTATAGCTGATATCTTAGGTTCCTTAGAAAAAGGTAAAATAGCTAATTTACTCATGACAGATGGTGATATTTTTGATGAAAAAACCTCAATATATTCAACATTTGTCGCCGGAAAAGAATTTACAGTCAAAAAAAACAATACGTATGATATTCGTGGGAAATGGACTGTAGCTATTGAAACTATTCCCCAAAACTTTACCGTAAAAATAAGCGGAGAGCGCAATAATCCCCGAGCCAAAATGAGCGCCAACACTAAAGATATTAATGCCGATTTTTCATATACAAATACTTCAGTGCAATTTTCATTTTCTGGTGACTCATTGGGTTATGAAGGAAAATTACGTGCTTCCGGCACTATGGATTCTTTATCGGCAAAAGGTACTATTATTTTTCCGGACAATAAACGTGTTTCATGGACTGCTCGCCGTGATTCTGCCTTTGTGGCTTCGACAAAAGATACAATTCAAAAGCCTAAACCTACAGTTTTACATCGCACATTAATGCCCGATTCACCATTTGGCTTACGTGATAAACCGGTTCAGAAAAGTGTATTGCTGAAAAATGCAAAAATTTGGACTTGTTCTGCTAATGGAGAAATAATTGAAAAAGGCGATGTCTTAATAGCCAATGGGAAAATTGCTGCTGTTGGCACAAATCTTTCCTCAAAAGCAGACACCGTGATTGATGCGACAGGTAAACATATAACACCCGGTATTATTGATGAACATTCCCATATTGCCATAGAATCCGGTGTCAATGAAGGTACTCATGCAGTCACTGCCGAAGTACGCATTGGCGATGTTCTGCAACCTGACGATATTAATATTTACCGACAATTAGCGGGCGGTGTTACTTCATCCCATTTATTACATGGTTCGGCAAATCCGATAGGTGGACAATTACAATTAATAAAATTACGCTGGGGCAGCGATGCCGATAATATAAAATTTGCTGATGCCGAAGGTACAATTAAATTTGCTCTCGGTGAAAATGTAAAACAAAGTCATTGGGGCGATAACTTTACATCACGTTATCCGCAGACAAGAATGGGTGTTGAAGAAATTATGCGCGATGGTTTTCAAGCGGCTCTCGAATATGAGAAAAAAATGAAAGAGTATGATGGAATGTCTGCAAAGGATAAAGCAAATTCACTTCCGCCGCGACGAGATATTCAATTAGACATTCTCTTGGAAATTCTCCGAAGCAAACGATTCATTCATTGTCACTCTTATGTACAGTCCGAAATATTAATGCTCATGCGTCTTGCTGAAGAATTTAATTTTAAAATTCAGAACTTTACCCATATTCTTGAAGGGTATAAATTAGCATCTGAAATGGCAAAACATGGCACAACGGCTTCTTCTTTCGCCGATTGGTGGGCATATAAATTTGAGGTCTATGATGCCATACCGCAAAATCCCGCAATACTTCATGAACAAGGCGTTGTTACATCTATCAACAGCGATGATGCCGAAATGGCAAGACGTTTGAATCAAGAAGCCGGTAAAGCAGTGAAATACGGTAAAGTGTCGGAAACAGAAGCATTAAAAATGGTAACTCTTAATCCCGCAATTCAATTACGTGTACAAGACAAAACAGGCAGTTTAGAAAAAGGAAAAGATGCAGACATCGTTGTATGGAGTTCCCATCCTTTATCCAATTTTGCACGTGTGGAACACACTTTCGTGGATGGTATCATGTATTTTGACAGAACGACTGACGAAAAAATGCGGTTACGTGACAAGAATTTACGTGCAGCTCTCGAGCAAAAAGCAATCAATGCATTATCCGGCGGTGAATCGCCTTCACCAAAGGCATCGCGAAAAAAACGTCAATACGATTGTGAAGATGTCGAAGATGAAATGCAGGGTGAAGAATTATTGGATTAAGTGATTTATTACAGTATTCATTATTTTTACATGCTAGAAAAAGTCTATTAATTTCAGATAAAATTATGTTCTATTTGCAGCAAATCAAATCTGATTCCATACGATATAATACAATGGAATATCGCAATGTTCAACTGCGACAATATTGAGATGTAATCTTATGGAGAAAAAAAACGTCATAATCACGGGAGCTTCAGGGGAAGTAGCGCAATCCGTCATTGCTGAATTTTTGAAAAATGATTGGAATATTATCGCTGCCACACATCGAACTCCCCTTCTCGATTCATTACGCAATCATAAAAATATTACTGAAATACACTGTGACAGTACAGATGAAAACGATGTTATTTCTTTATGTTCTTCCCATACATATCATGCGATAATCCATCTTGTAGGAGGAATAAAAGCAGGCACTCCACTTACAGACACAACAACAGCAACATTGCACGATATGTTCACGCTTAATACACTTTCCACATTTCTCATACTTCGGGAAGGAATGCGGTATTTTTCTCAAAATAATGGCGGTGTCATTATCACTGTTGCTTCACAATCTGCACTACAAGCCCAAGTGAATAAAAGTGCATATTCTGCTGCCAAAGCTGCTGTAATTTCATTAACAAAAACGGCTGCCGAAGAAGGTAAGCATCATAATATTCGCGCTAATTGTATTGTGCCGGGCATTATTCGCACAAAATCAAACATATCATGGGCTGAAAATGGTGAGGAATATTATTGGACTGATCCGGATGATATTGCAAAAACAATGGTATTTTTATCATCCGATGCCGGTAAGGGAATAAATGGTGCCATACTTCCACTTTTGGGAACTCTTTAATTTTTATTATTAATAATTATGATAGCTATTTCAACATGGAATTTTGGATTACCTGCGAATAAAGTCGCTTGGGAAATTATTGCACAAAACGGCACTGCTTTAGATGCTGTTGAACATGGCGTACGGCATTGCGAAGCAGACCCCGAAGTACGAAGTGTCGGCTATGGCGGCTTACCCGATAAGAGTGGTATTGTCACTTTGGATGCTTGCATCATGGATCATTATGGTAATTGTGGTTCGGTGGCGTATGTGAAAGATATTAAACATCCAATTACACTTGCACGGCGTGTCATGGAACGCACGAATCATGTGATGCTGGTAGGTGAAGGAGCGTCACAATTTGCTGAATCACAAGGAATAAACAGAGAATTTCTATTGACTGACGATGCACGTACACGATGGAAGCAATGGAAAAAAAAGCAGGAATTTTCGGAAATAAATTGGGAAAATCACGATACCATTTGTATGCTTGCTATGGACTCAACAGGGTTATTAGCCGGAGCAAGCACAACCAGCGGGATAGCATGGAAAATGCACGGTCGCGTTGGCGACAGTCCTATTATCGGAGCAGGTTTATACGTGGACGGCTCAGTTGGCGCAGCAGCAGCAACAGGTCGCGGTGAATCCGTTATGAAAATGTGTGGTTCTTTTCTTATTGTCGAATATATGCGCAATGGTGCTACTGCCCAACAGGCATGCATAATGGCGGCAAAACGACTTGCACAACAACAAAAAGATTGGTTTGAATATCAGGTAGGATTTATTGCTCTTGATATTCATGGTAATTACGGTGCATTTTCTTTAAAACACGGTTTTCAATATGCACTCTCCACCACAGAAGGACATCAGCTTTGCGATGCACAATACCTCGAAACACCGTAAACCGGAATATGTGAGAAATACATAATTTGTGATTTTATACCTCAATTAAAATTATTACAACGATTTTCAGGATTCATTTTCTTTATTTGCATGGACTTAAAACATTGAATACTCTAAAACCGGCTAATTCGTGGTGTAGATACGCATAAGCAACAAACAATGAGATATTTTTTATGTACAGTCATAATGTATCAAAAGACAAATACATTCTATTTACACACTTCAAAAGCGAATGTAACAAGTATTTTAACAATTTATATGGAGTAGCAATGTTACAAAGAATGGTAAGCATAGTTTTATTATGCTGTATAGTATTAATTT
>JAFLBY010000082.1 GCA_017302855.1 Candidatus Kapaibacterium sp. | reverse complement strand
AAATACATCGCTAAACCGCCGTCCAGATTTTTCCAACCTTCATTATAATTATATTCCAAAATATTTTTCATACGTTCCGTGCGATGTGCTTGTATGGCATTGCCAAGATCTGTGGTACCGCCACCAGCAGGTACATGAGGACCACCCTCATAGGATGTGCAACCGCCGGGCAATTCCCATTGTCGCGCCTTGTTTATGTGATTATTTCTATACGCCGCGCTATTACTATTTTCTATTTGAGTTGTAATATCATTCATCATACCATTATTAACACTTTCGGCTGAGCTATGCGGTAAAGCAGCATTAAAATATAAGGCGGTGCTTGTGGCATATATATATTGTTTGGGGGGACCGAATGTTTTATCTATATACCGCAAATGATTATCGCTTCTGCCATGATAACCATGTTGCCCGGCAAGAATACAACGTATTTTTGTATGGATTGCTTCTTTACCAAATACTTCCGCAAACCATTGCGATAATTCCACTGAACGACGAGCATAATTTTCATCAAAGCTAATACCTTTACTTTGCGCTTGTGCATTATTATATGGTCCGTGAGTTGCTTGTGTAGGACTCCATACTTCATTGCTGTTTTCAATATAAATTCTGCAATTCGGATGCAATGATGATTTCAGCAAGTTTGCCAAATTTATAATATAATCTTTATCACAAGAAATATGAATATTAATCCAAATATCTTTTTGTAAAATATTGGCAAGCTCTATAATATATTCCCAACACCATCCATCCCTTTTTCCCGTAAATGGTCTTTGTGTGACATCTGTTGGTAATTTTCTTTGTTGCCATGATGTTATAGCAGGAAATGCGGGTTCACCATCCCATATATTTTGCACATTGTAAAAGCGATAGCATGAAAAATCCGCAGCTTTGCATAAACGAATATATTCATCGGTAAAAATCTTTTTTGTATCAAGCTCATAGCCCGGACGATGGATTTTGATATTTTTTATGCCCGACCCCACGGTGTCTTGGGCGGTGCGGCGCGTATTGCGCCATTGCATAAAGACCAAACCATGATTGGCATTAGGATAACCGCCCACTACAATATCAAAGACAGTAGTATTGCTCTCTGCATCATACAACAGATTTTCTATGCCGACGGCTGTACCGGAAACGGTAATATCTGCTTTTCCTTCACACCATCCTTTATATCTGCCACTTACATCCACACGATACCTCTCGGGGTCATCAATTGCCTGTGACCATTCAGCCACAGGGCGTGCATCCATTAACACAAGATCAAAATCACTTGTCGGAAATCCGGCAGTGTCATACCCCTTGGCACCACTGAACCGATTGGTATGATTCATAATATTGACAAAAGCGCCATTATCATCGAGATTAACTCCCAGAGAAAAACGCTCCTGCGACCATACACTCAACGGCATCAATAGCATGGTAAGAGTACATACCAATATTTTCATCATCTTCTCCTTAGATTATTTGCAATAATAGTATCAATAGGCGTACACAATATACTATGTTACTTTTTTTACAAATATATTAACTTATACTGCAAAATTACAGAAGAAATGAGGCGGACACTCTTTACTCAATACTATATACTGTGATTTTCAGAAGACCACATACGAAACATTCTTCTCATCCGGTTTATCCATGTTGCATTGATAAAGTTGGAGATAGCCCCTATCGTTTGCCACAAAATCAGCATAATATTTTCATTGAATGCCAGGGACAGCAAGTTGATGGTACAAGTAAGCATATATGACAGAATGTGTTGGGAATCTAAAGCACAGGTATTCCCTTTTGAATGTATTGCTATTCATTGATATTTTATACTTTCGTACACTAAATCAGTGTTGTATTTTCTACATATAATCTGTTCTTTTTTTCAATTATACCCGGAATGAATTACCGGTTTTACACAAAAAAATATTCAATATTTTCGAGAGCATACATTGTTGATAGATGTATTTTAATCATTCAACCATACCCTGCAACTCAGAACCGCTATGGTTTGATTATAGCAATATTGCATAAAATAAATTATGTAGAGATTTCATCGTAACTTTCGTTGAGATTCTGATTCTTAGCGGATATATGATTATTGAATTTGCAATATTCTAAAACCATAAGCAGGGACATCTATTTGTGCTGTTGAACTGTTTTTCACAGGAATGGGCTGTGCATTTTTTGTATAAATATCCACAAGTTCTTTGGCATTATATTCAAGCGGTATTTGGCACGATAAACTTGCCTCATATTCCCCGATATTGATGGCTACAAGAATTTTTTCTTTATTATCAGCGCGGATATAAAGCATCCAATTTCCTTGCTGAAAAACAAGGTTAAAAGTCCCATTACGCAAAGCAGAGTGATTTGCACGCAAAGCCGTAATATTTCTGACATCTCTCAACACTTCTTTTTCTTCATAAAATAAAGAATCGCCAAAAAACATTGTGTTAGGATTTGATGTAGAAACAGATGCCGAAAATCCCACTTCCTCGCCTGTGTGAATAATCGGAATGCCGGGTAAAGTATGGGTCATGACATGATATAGTGGCAAAGACATAAATTTTCTGCGTAATGTTGTAATCGAGTCAGACTGATGCGCCGTGGGCAAAGGAATAAAATCAAGTGTGCGTTTTGCAGGGATTTTCGGATGATAATACCCTGTCGGTTCATCAATATAATTTAAGCAATGATCGCACATTTTATCGGATTGTAATGCCGAAGCAAGAAAATCAAGATTCCCTTTTTCTAAAGTTGTCGCATATATTCCCTCATAAATATGAGCATTCAGAGTGCTGGTCATTTGACCTTGACTCATGATAGTGGGCGTAAGGTAAGGAATATCGCGAATATGTCCCATGACCATAATATTTTTATCCGATTTTTTTTCTAAATCTCGGATTTTTTTTGCTAAAGAGCGTCTGAATTGTTCATTGATGCTTCCCGCATTGTCAATTTTCACACCGTCTGCTTCCGTATTTTCCAACCACCAAATAATATTGTCGGTAACTTTATCAACAGCGTCTGGATGAGAATTAAAATCAATAATACGCACAAAGTTATCGCCGCCACGATAGGGAATAAACCACTGCGGATTCGATGAAAAATATGGATGATCTTTATGGACTTGGTCGGCAATATAATCCAGCACAACGGATATACCGCGCTTGTGGGCTTCTTTAATTAAGAGCTGTAATTCTTCCATTGTACCGAAATGATTTTCTACTTTTTCATGGTGAATGGGCCATAAACCCAAAAAAGCCGATGATGTTGATGGTGCGGTTAATGATGTTGGCAAAGCTCCATCGGGATTATCTATGACCGGTGACAATAATAATGTGTTAACATTGAGCGATGTAAAATATCCGTCTCGTATTTTTTTGATAATACCTGTAAAATCACCACCTTTATAGCGAGCATAAGGAATCACAGAATCCGGTGCTTTTTTATCATTATTTTCGGAAGTGCCATCATAAAAACGATCTACTAAAATTGAATATATGCTCATATTTTGCAGCATATCATCAGTACTTGCCAAGGAACTTACTTCGCCATTTTTTATGAAACATGAATAGAGCATCGAAGATGTGCCATTGCTATTGATACCTAAACGAATAATATCATTATTACCACTATTTTTTTCTTTAGGTAATGTAATGGTAAAGCTGTTTCTATTAATGCTGATAGTACTTTTGGGAAGTACAGTATTATTACGAAAAACAATAATATTTTCCGGTTGAAGGGACGAGACCCCTTCGGTGCTAAAAGGCAGTATTATAGTACCGTCAGTATTTTCCTTATATTGTAAGGGTAGCAATACAATGGATGAATTTGAGGAAATCACATTGAGCATATTCATTTCACCGCCCCGCCCATCGGCAACTATGGGCAAATTAGCATCGGTAACAATTTCTCCGTCAAGCAGATATTTAAAAAAATACCTTCCGGGCTCTAAGTACATAGTAAGTGAAGGAATACCGTTTTGGTCGGGTATCATTGGCAATGATGTTGGACTCCAATTATTAAATGTTCCGGCAAGGAATGCTTTTGGATTTTCGGATTTCGGTAAAGCCGTAAATGTGTAGCGGAATGTGCGTGTAATCATAACGGGTATATCATACGCAATATCGCCTTTTTTGAGTGTGAGTACCGTGAGTGCTGTTTCTTCAACTGACGGTGTGACATATATCATATTTGTTTTTTTATCATAGCGCATTGTCATACGTTCCTGCGCCACAACCGTATAGTCTTCATAATCCTCATCTTGAATAATATCGGGTACGTAAATAGAATCAACAATATTATTGCGCAGATATATGGGAGCAATAATTCGGTTATTTGAAGCCGCAAGCCCGAGTTGCGACAGACATATTACACAGATACTCAATATGATGATTTTTTTCATAAAACTCTTCAGTGTGAAAAATGAGCAAATATTTTATTTTTGTGCTTGAGGTGATGGCAAAAGCGGTGGCTTGGGAAAATCTCCTTTAATCGGTAAAATTTCTCCGTCCTCAAACAAAATATCAGGCACAATCAGAGAAGAAATAACATATTGTGAACCACCGGTCATAAATGGTGAAACCACCGCCGGAGCAAGATAATTATACGCATATTGTTTTTTACCTGTGGCGACAATATCTTTAAATGTCTGCACCACAAAACCCGCACCTTCGGCTCCTCGTACTATTTCCTCTTTACCGTCGGGATAAACCTTTACTACTTCAAGGAGTGTTGCTTTTCCCGGACCTTGGCTATACGAAAATTCACCGGAGGTTTGGCTGAATAAGACAGTATAAAGAATATTTTGATTTAATACTTTTCTTACAATTATGCCAAAAGGGAGAGATCTGTCTTTGCAAAATTTCATCATTTTTTTGCGTAAATCTGCGGAGGAAAGAGCTTTGTTTTTTGCTGTTTGTATAGCTAAGGTACTCATAATTGTTCCGCCGCCACGCTGATGACCATTCGATTCGCGAATACGTTTTGTCGGGACGCGTGAAGACAAAAGCGTTTTCAAATATCCCGATTCTATGAGAGAAACATTTTTCGAAGGCATTCCTTCATCATCAATGCTATAAGACCCGCATAATGTTGTTTTGTCAAAGAGTGTTTTTTGGGGGATAGCTTCGACGGATAAAAATTCGGGCAATACTCTACCGCCAATTTTTTGTTGGAATGCACCGAATCTATCATCATCTTGTACGCCGCGTTCAGTTAATTGGGGGCGTTGTGCCACTACATTAGGAGTAAACATTTGTCCAAAAATTTCGGCTGCTGCTTGTCCTTCAAACAGTATGGGTCCGGAATAACTGTCTTCAAGTTTTGGTGCTGACCTTGTGGCTTCTAATGTTTTTGCCATCTGCTCCACCGCTTTCAGCAAAGAATCGCGCGAAGGCAAATCCTGTGGCGTGCGTGCATAGCAGGTATAAGTATTCGCAAGAAACATTCCGTCATTTGCTTGTGTCGAGGCAACGACTTCTAATCCTATATATGCTTCATTTTTGACATATTCGCGCCCTTCACTGTTAACATATATCGTTTGTTCGGGCATATATTCCACCCCTGCGGATGAACCGTGAATGAAGGGATATTGAGAGAAAATTGCCGACATATCTTTTGTTAATGCTTCAAAATAGCGTTGATCAAAGCGTGCAAAGCGTGCTGTGTCGGCAAGTACCGCACCGGGTAAAGTGATGAAATCCGGTAAAGTATCGGTGCGCAAACGATTTTTAATAGCGGCTTCTTTTTTTGCATAGAGTTCCGCCGATTGTTTGTAGCAGGCATCGGTCGCAAGCCATAATTCACGGCGCAATGATGTGTAGTCTAATTCTATGGGAACACGGCGATTACGGAAACTTTCCTCATCATCTGCACTCCCGAAAAATCCCAAAGAAACATCAAAATAATTGGTATTGTCAAAATTGCTGCTGCCCACTCTCAGACCCACTGTTGCCGAAGCACTTGTGAGGGCGCGTGAATAGAGTAAAGAGCCGAGCACTGCTTTGACGCCATAGGTTGTGCGGTGCGTTACCGAATAGTCAATATAATAGGGTTTTTGCAATCCCTCGATGGATAATTCTGACAGTGAACGTTTAATCTCATCGCGCATGGCACGTTTTGCCTCAGAAACAGATTGTGCAGACGCAGTTCCACAGAAAAGAACAATGAAATATAAAAGGGCAACATAATTGCGCATTGGCTTACTTCCTTTGTAAGTGATGAATAACTTTCAGCAAAATTAGTAAATGCGGACGTGAAAATTGTGACTATGTTTTGTTGAGAAGCGGTGCATCGTGATGCTTTGACTCAATGAAAGTTGTCAATACCGATAAAGATGACGCTACCATGCAAGCAATTGAATGCTTGGAAGTATAAAATCCCCACTATGAGTATTGCAAGCGAAGTAAGAGCATTTACTCAAGTATAATGCAAAATAATCCGACTTCATTGCGGTATGGTCGTTCAATGTGTATTTTTGCCTGTAAATCACTCTAAGGAATGTCGTATGCGTATGTATTTGATGGTACTCTCTGTCTTTATCAGCTTTTTCTTTCTCTCTTGCGGTGACGATGCCGTGCAACCGCAACTTAATGATAAGGAGCGTACTTTAGTCAATGGCAATTGGAAAGGTGTGTGGCAGTTTTATAGAACATTTAGTTTTCTTGCACAAACTGTTCGATTTGGTGCCGATAAGCAAGGTGATATGCAAAGCTGTGGACAATCGGCTGCGTTTTCTTGGTCGGTACAAGATAGTGCCGATGCCACATTTATAAAGTTAGTATTTAAGGATTTATTTCCGCAAAAACGCGATTATAAAGTGATCAAATTAACCAATGATTCTTTGTTAATTGATGATGGAAAAATCAATGGCAGCGGCAGAGTGCTGATGATTCATAATTTCAGCGGATATCAGGATATTCAAATAGCTCGTACCAATGAGGTTGGTAATGTTCTCGGTACATTCCGCTTATGTAATAATAGTTCAGGAAGTAAGGCAGAAATACCGGAATATGGATTTCGCTTATATTGTGCTCCTAATCCTTGTTATAATAATGCATATTTACATTTTACCTGTGAAGTTCCTACCCACGTAAAAATCACCTTTGACGGAGGACCTGCAACCCAACAACAAGTACTTATTGATGCGTTGCTGGATGTCGGGCAACATTCGGTTGGTATTGACCCCAAAAAATGGGCTGAGGGCATAGGGAAAATCACGGCGACAGTGACACCGACGGGTCAAAGTCCACGTACAACATTTTTGTATTTGGGTATTTCAGGTAGTTATGATAACCATCCTTAAACATAGATTTATTTAAAAAATGGGTATTTTTGCCTGTAAATCATTTAAGGAATGTCGTATGCGTATGTATTTGATGGTACTCTGTGTCTTTATCAGCTTTTTCTTTCTCTCTTGCGGTGACGATGCCGTGCAACCGCAACTTAATGATAAGGAGCGTACTTTAGTCAATGGCAATTGGAAAGGTGTGTGGCGAATTGGTGGTAACAGAGAAAGTTTTTTTGCCCTAAATATGCGATTCGGTGCCGATAAGCAAGGTGAAGTGCAAGATTGTACAGAAAAAACTTCATTTTCATGGTCAATTATTCAAGATACTACCATAGGCACAAAAAAATATCAAGGTACATATCTGCAACTTATATTGAAAGATGTATTCCCGCAACTTCGTATGTATAAAATAACAAAGTTGACAGAGGACTCTTTAGCCCTTCTTGATGAATATGTAACGGATATCAGAAGTCATATTCTTATGATTCATAATTTCAGCGGATATCAGGATATTCAAATAGCTCGTACCGATATTGTTGGTAATATTCTCGGTACATTCGGCTTATGTAATAGTAGTAACGGCAGCAAGGCAGAAATACCGGAATATGGGTTTCGATTATATTGTACTCCTAATCCTAATTATTATGGTTCAGAGACAGTAATAAATTTCGAATGCATGCTTAATGCTCAAGTAACAATTACTTTTGACGGAGGACCTGCGACGCAAAAACAAACATTGTTCGATGCGCCTGCAAATGCAGGATACTCTTCTATAATGATTGATACAAAAAAATGGGCTGAGGGCATAGGGAAAATCACGGCGACAGTGACACCGACGGGTCAAAGTCCACGTACAACATTTCTGTATTTGGGTATTTCAGGTAGTTATGATAACCATCCTTAAACATAGATTTATTTAAAAAATGAGTATTTTTGCCTGTAAATCATTTAAGGAATATCGTATGCGTATGTATTTGATGGTACTCTCTGTCTTTATCAGCTTTTTCTTTCTCTCTTGCGGTGACGATGCCGTGCAACCGCAACTTAATGATAAGGAGCGTACTTTAGTCAATGGCAATTGGAAAGGTGTGTGGCGTATAGACGGCGACGAAGGAAGTTTTTTTGCCCAACATATGCGATTTGGTGCCGATAAGCAAGGTGATATGCAAAGCTGTGGAAAAAAATCTTCATTTTCATGGTCAATTATTCAAGATACTACCATAGGTACGAAAAAATATCGAGGTACATATTTGCAGCTTTTCTTGAAAGATGTATTCCCGCAACAGCGTATGTATAAAATAACAAAGTTGACACCAGACTCTCTAGCCTTTTATGATGAAATATCATTTAATATCTCAAGTTATATTCTTATGATTCATAATTTCAGCGGATATCAGGATATTCAAATAACTCGTACCGATATTGTTGGTAATATTCTCGGTACATTCGGTTTATGTGATAATAGTACAGGAAGTAAGGCAGAAATACCGGACTATGGATTTCGCTTTTATTGTGCTCCTAATCCTTGTTCATTTGCTACACGAATACAATTTACTTGTGGAGTTGCTGCCCAAGTAAAAATTACCTTTGACGGAGGACCTGCAACCCAACAACGAGTGCTTTTTGATGCGATGTTAAATGCCGGAGATTATTCGGTTGATATTAATCCCGAAAATTGGCAAGAGAAAAATTGGGCAGAGGGCATAGGGAAAATCACGGTGACAGTGACACCGACGGGTCAAAGTCCACGTACAACATTTTTGTATTTGGGTATTTCAGAAACATATGCAGTGCCTGCTTAAAGCAATAGAAAATAAATACTTTAAGGCGGTTCCCGAAAAGCCATAGTATAAGAGTAGGGGTCATATATTTTGTTGTTGATTATGCAATTACAAACATCCTCATTGGGAAAAAGATGTATTGATTTCTTTCATACAAATCTATGGAAGAAGTATCTGATACTCTGTGTGCTTTCTCTTTTTGTTGTTTTAGACACAGGTTATGCTCAGTCAGATAAAGAAAATTGCAAAGAACACATCATTATTCCATCACGAATTCCTGATTATTATATAGGCAATTGTGATGTCAATGAATTTTCTTCACATACAGTATTCACTAAAAAAGGTGAAAAGATTGTTGAAGGGAAAAAGACAGTTCTTGAATACTTTATCAAAGAAGGCGGTAAGAGTGTCAGCGAAGTTTTTGTACGTAAAAATTATATGGAAGCAATCAAAAAGCAAGGAGCAAAAATTGAATATGAAAGTGCGGGGCGGGGCGTTGGAGTAATTAAACAAGCCGATGGTACTATGTTTTGGGTAGATGTAGCAGGATATATTGGTATCGGCAGCCCTGAACAAACCGGACAATATATAGTAACAATTGTTGAAATTGCTTCTATGGAACAAGTAATTACTGCCACATCACTTGGTGATGATTTACAACAAACGGGACGAAGCGTTCTGTATATTCAATTTGAGTCCGGTAAATCCACCATAAAACCCGAATCAATGAAAATGATTGAACAGATGGCACTATATCTGAATGCCAATAAATCTAAGAATGTGTTTATTGTTGGTCATACCGACAATGCAGGAACTATAGATATGAATATGAAATTATCTGAGGAAAGAGCTGTTGCGGTTGTTAATACTCTTGTCGGGCAATATAATGTTTCGGCGAAACAAGTGATAGCCAAAGGTATTGGTCCTCTTGCTCCTTTAGCGTCTAATAATAGTGAAGATGGTAAAAAACTCAATCGAAGAGTTGAGATGGTTTTACAATAATGATATATCATATTGGATGTACAAAAGAATATATTATTGATTTTGAAAAACTACAATAAATCCCCTTCTTTTTGTAAGAAGAAGGGGACGATAAAAAAACAGAGTACAATAATATCATTCATGATGATATGGTTCATTACGTAAGATGGTAAATGCTCTGTATAATTGCTCCACAAATAATAAGCGAACGATTTGATGAGAAAAAGTCATTGCCGAAAGAGACAGTTTGTCATGTGCTCTGGCATAAATTTCATCGGAAAAGCCATAAGCGCCGCCAATAATAAATACTAATCTTTTATGACCTGCGACCATTTTTTTATTGATAAATTCCGCAAATCCCAAAGAGTGATAGTGTTTTCCTTTGACATCGAGCAATACAATGCTGTCCGTCGGTAATAATTCTTGTAAGAGTATATGACCTTCGCGTTTTTTTATTTCATCATGAGATAATGAGCCGTGATTTTTTATATCAGGTAAAAATGTTATTGTACAAGGATTATAGCGTTGTAAACGCCGCGAATATTCATCCATACCTTCACGCACAAAGGAAAAATCAGTTTTACCAATACCGAGAAGGAGAATGTGCATACGCGTAAAGCGTTAGATATTATTGGGTAATAAATAAGGGATATGAGTGGATTGTATTATCAACAGCGATACGAAGAATATATATGCCATTGGTAATTGTCGGTACATTGATATGATATTCCTGACCATTAAAAGATGATGGTTGTACGGTAATTTCATTACCAAGTAAATCCGATAAAGAAAATAATGGTGTGGACAGCGAAGCAGAAGCCGGACGAATAAACAATGAATGAGATTCTTGTCTTAATGAAAAACCATGAGAATCACTATTATCATTAACCGATGTTAGTGAGGCATTCATTGGAAAAAAGAGACCTGATGTCGTGATTCCGTAAGGATTTTGCAGCATAGGAAGGGGGAAGACATCAGGTCCATATTGTTGTATAATTATAAATGCAATCGGTTCTGTATTTGATACAGGAATTTCATTACCCGGAGAAGCCAATGATATTTCTGCTTGTGATTGTGTAGTATCTATACGGATAATGTGTAATGAATTTTCGCCTTGAAACATTGTTCCCGGTTCAATACCGAGTACACGATAATTACCGCCATTATTGTGCCAATTTATTATTGTGGACATACCAATATACGGTTTGTCGGATGTGAGAATAATAGGCAATTTTATAGCATCAGGCGGATATTCACCTAAAGCTACGGCGTGTTGGGATGGTTCTGTATCGGCAAGTACGGATTCGCCTTCCATTTTAGAAAAGTGTTTTTTACCGAAATTATATGCAGTGACAAGAGCATCTTTTTGAGTGACATCACCGCTGCCATCACAATCAGCGTAGGTAGCTGTTGCACTATCCCATGCAAGAGCCGTTTGTGCTTGCCAATAGACACTTGCCGGATTACGCTTATAGCCACGATAGCGTGTACCGCCGGAGATAAACTCGGCAACGGCAGTCCAATCGCGAGTGTCCACAGTGCCGTCATTATTGGCATCGCCGGGAAATACGGAAACAAAACTTCGTATGGTATATGCTAAAGGAGTGGTTTGCAATGTGACCGTACCGCTGTCGGTGACTGCTTGTGCCACTGTAAAAGTAAATGTACTTGTGGCATTATGTGGTGCATTGGAAGTTGTGACAAAATCAAGGTGAATAATCACCGGGTTTTGTGGTGCTTCCTCTATGGTTTTATTTGATATAACGCTGACATTCAATTTACCGGAGCCGGTAGTGGTGCTTGTCGGATCGGCAAATACAATGATGCCGTCTCTTCCTAATTGTCCTGCACTATAACCGGAGTATTGAACATATTGCGCATTGCTGTAACGCAGTTCAAAAGCTGCTGCCGAACAACGCCCGGCATTTTCAAGTTTCACATCAACACCAAAACGATACGTTGCCGTCACAAAATGCGAACGCGAAGAGTCCACGTCCGACCGCACTAAACGGATAGACTGACCCACTGCGGTGACTTCGTGCAGACACAGCAGAAGCACTATGACAACAATCCCTCGCATCATGATATTGGCGTGGATTCTTCTTGTGTTTTTTCGGAACGAATTATCTCAAATCGTCCGATAAAAGAATACGTTATCGGGGTATGCATCGTTCTATGAAGTATTGTGAATAATATGCGTTTCTTATCGGCAGATAACGCTTTATCCTTGAGTACAAGCAAGATACGTGCCAACAAGACTATCGCTTAATACAGCGGTCGAAGCGATGTAAAAAAATGTACAATGTCTTTTTGGAAAAACAATGCGGAATCGGTTGTAATAATCGTGCTATTATAGATTGTGGGGCGACGTGCAAATAATCGTGTATGTCCGTGATACGAGGTGGTGCTGTCTTGAGTTGTATAATATATATCCAGACCCGAAGCCCCGTCGGGAGAATAGCGTATGGAGCGTGCCTGAAGTGAACGCAAGAACTCTTTGCCTGTTTGCTCCAATAATTCGTCATTTGTATTAAGTGAAAAACGTGCTTCGGGATAATGGACGGCACTAATAATTAGGGCTGTATTTCCCATCTCGGTCATGGACGTAAATGTGCGTGCCGATAATCGGTCATCAATACGAATAATAGAAGAATCCTCTTGTATATCAGAAAATCTTTTGGGTATATCCACGCTATAATTACCACGCGTGGAGATGTAGTGAAATATATCAAGAACAGTATCTTTATTATTCTGTTTTGATTGGGGAGTGCTATTGTCATGTGAACATGAAAACAGACATACCATACATACCGCGGAGCAAAGAAGAAAGATATTCATACTATTAAAAAAAATAAAGGCAAAGATAGATAAAATGTTTTTGTAAAAATCTATATGAAATTCACCTAAGAAATTTGACGATATATTCGAAAAAAAATATCAATGACTTTCTTTTCAAAAAAAACAGCCCATGAAAAAATCCATGAGCTGTGTTGAAGAAAGTGTTTTGAGCACTATTTTTTATCTCATAAAGAACGGTACGAACACAAGTGAAATAATTGCCATCAATTTGATGAGAATATTTAATGCCGGACCGGAAGTATCTTTGAATGGATCGCCGACAGTATCGCCCACAACTGCTGCTTTATGAGTATCGGAACCTTTACCGCCAAGCTGACCTGTTTCAATATATTTTTTCGCATTATCCCATGCACCGCCGGAATTTGCCATAGAAATAGCCAACATCACACCAACGATAAGCGAACCGATTAACACTCCGGCAAGCATCTCAACGCCACCGAGAAAACCGATAAACAATGGAGATAAAATGACAAGAAGACCCGGAGCAATCATCTGTTTGATAGAAGCCGCCGTTGAAATTTCAACACATTTTGCATAATCGGCGCGGGCTTTCCCTTCAAGCAAGCCCGGTATGGTACGGAATTGACGACGTACTTCTTCAATCATCGCCAATGCTGCCAAACCAACCGATTTCATTGTCATTGCAGAAAATGCAAAAGGCAATGCAGCACCGATCATAAGACCAAACATAACATCAGAGTCCAAAATATTAACATTGGTGATATTGGCTCTGGTCAAAAATGCCGATGTTAATGCAAGCGATGTAAGAGCAGCAGAACCAATGGCAAAACCTTTACCGATAGCTGCTGTTGTATTACCTGCGGCATCAAGAGCATCCGTGCGCGTACGAATTTCTTTACCCATTTCAGCCATTTCCGCAATACCGCCCGCATTATCGGACACCGGACCATACGCATCAATGGTTAAGCCCACCGCAATAGTGCCAAGCATACCGATAGCTGCCATCGCTATACCGTACATACCCGCAAAGTTATAACCGATAACAACCGTAACACCGATTAAAATCATCGGTAAAACAGCACTATTATATCCAAGAGCCAAGCCATAGATAATATTCGTTGCTGCGCCTGTTTTGGAAGCATCCGCTACCGAACGAACAGGACCATAACGATGTGAAGTATAATATTCTGTGATAAGACCAATTAATAAGCCCGAAATAAGACCTGCTGCCACGCTATAGAAAACACCCATATTGGTGTACATCGTGCCGCCCATCGTAAGTGAAAACTCTTTTGGTACCATTTGCATTGTCAATGGATAGACCATGGCGAGCATAAGTAATGTAGAAATAACCAATACTGCTTTAAGGGCATTTTCTACTTTATTTTCTACTTGAGGACGTGCGAAGAACAAAGAAATAAAGCTGGCAATAATCCCTACACCGCTGATGGCTAATGGGAATAATAATGCCGCTTGTTTCATATCACCGGGTACGCTGGCAAATGCCGTGGCACCGATAACCATTGCTGCGCAAGTACTCTCAGCCACAGAACCGAAAAGGTCAGCACCCATACCGGCAATATCACCCACATTATCGCCCACATTATCGGCAATTACCGCAGGGTTACGCGGGTCATCTTCGGGAATACCGGCTTCTACTTTTCCCACAAGGTCA
>JAFLBY010000081.1 GCA_017302855.1 Candidatus Kapaibacterium sp. | reverse complement strand
TTGTGAAATTTTCCTGATAAAGCTAAAACTGACAATATGATCGATAGAATAGCTGATACGGCTACAAAGACAGGGGAGTATTCTGCAAGGAATGCAAGGATGGATGTTACGCTAAATCCAGTCCCAAATATTTGTAATTGTAATATGGCAACGTTGGTACTGTCATTCATCGCACCTCCAGAGAGGGGCAACCAACAAGGTGTGGCGTGAAACTGTGTATGTTTCCATGTTGATTTTTGATATTTAATGTGAATTTATATTTGTTGTGTGTGTGGAAATCTGAATCGTGCGCGATAATACCAATAGCCATTTTTCTCGCCAACGAACTCATCGTCAATTTGATACCCTCTGCCTGCCGATAAAATAAATCCTTGCAATGATTTTGACACTATATCAAGTACTGAATAAATACCAACATTGTTTGGTGTCTCTCGCAGCGACCGCATAATAATCACAATGGCAAATGTCGCTAATTTCTGTTGCGCACGTCCTGTCGGTTCACGATAGACCGAACCATCATAACGCACTAAGATATTACCTGAACCAAGCGGCTTAAATTTATCAACATCGTCGGGATGGGGAGTGACCTTTAACCCTAAAGGTTTGCCGTCAATAACAAGCGCATCAATATTATTTTGAATACGCTCAATAATTTTATCTTCCCAATCGGATAAAGTATTCATTAAAACTTCGATAAATAGTCGCTTGTATAAATTTGTGTTTTACTGCTAAATCTGTAGAGTGCTTCCGATGATTCTTTTTCCGTGACATTCTCAAGCACTATTGTTCCTGACGCTATCTCTTTCAGCATACTTATTGCTTTGTCGTATCGCTTTTGGATTACGGCAGCTTTATCTGCGTCAGAGAAATTACCGAATGTATGCAGTGAATAAAATGTTAATTCCTTGCATATAGTAATAATAATTGACGGCACCGTGGTGAATGGTAGGTTATAGCGACTACCAACATAACCGTCAATTATTTTCGAGGAATCATTAATTATTTTATTCAGATATACAACATCAATGTCACGTGCCGTGGTCACATCAGGGTTCGTCAACGTGATTAGATCTTCACGTGACATTGTTGTTAATATGTCATCAGTATTGCAATACATCAGCGATAATTAAACAAGCTGAATAAGTACTTCTTGGTCGGCTCCGGTAGCTGCTGTTACGGCATAGCCATTGATTGCATCTGTCGAAGCATTTGTGGCAACTGCCTTACCGTTTGCATCGCTTGTTACAGCAGCACCAATGGAGAATGAGCCACCGCTATGCACGATAACAGTGCCGCTCACAATAATTGATGCTGTATCACCTGATGCGTGTGAATCATCGGTAACACCACGTGCTTTCGCATCAGCGGCAGCGTGTTGGCGTGTATAGCCGATAAAGCGATACGCAGCAAGAGCTGCGGCAGCAGTAATCGTCACTTTTCGCCCCGGATTTGTTCCTTTTTCTAAAGCCATTTTTTATATTTAAAAAAGAATTGATAAATAGTGAATTATTTTTGTGAACGTGAAGGTCTGCCTCTGCCTCGAGGTGCCGTGCTTATATCATCGGATTCAGATACTTCCTCATCCTCGTCTGGAATATCCTCACTTGGAATATCCTCACTTGGAATATCCTCACTTGGAATATCCTCACTTGGAATATCCTCATCGCTGACAGATGCTTCTGAAATAATCGTGATATATCCACTGAGACTTTCCGCATCCGCTTCGCTGATTTCGACAGGTGTGCCTGCAAGAATCCGTTTACCACCTACACGCAGCGGTATTTGTGAAATAACAGTAACCATAATTAATCCACCGTTCCTGTAAATAAATATGCTGCTTCTTGCATTAAAATCATTTGTTTCATAATTGTCGTAGCACGGATATACGTTACTTTTTGGTTGTCACTCATCCACTCGTCGCCTTTAGGGAATCCTTTGAGTTGAAGTGTGTAGCCAAAACTTGCATTGTTTTTATTACGCGCCCCTTGTGGTGCGATATAACTGAGCATGGCAACATTATTATAAAGGTTCACAAAATTATCAGACGCATCCGTGATAATGGAATCCGCAACAATAATATTGTCCACCTCAAATAATTCTTTCATCAAGTCCAATGTGACAATACCTTTTTGTGAGTATTTAATCAACTCGATCATACTTGGATTGTCTTTGAGAGCTTTAAATGAATCGTCAGATAACAACAATGTATTCGGCTGAATACCAATTTTTGAAGCCACTGTTAATTTGGCATCATTAATAAGAGTCACAGGTTTGCAACCCGGGTCGCTGAATTTATCAGTGCCTGTTAATGCTTCGGTGTGTCCTGCCGCATACGTAGATGTATTTTGTACAAGACCAGCAACTTCTTCTTCTATGCCGAGCATAATATTGCGCATTGCGAGTTCGGCATAATCTGCTCGCAAGTTGTCCTCAGACTCAGCTTCTTCACGATAATCAATCGGGATTGATATTTCTCGCTCGTCGAGTTCGTATGAAACCATGCTGCTGTTCATGCCTTTACCGATATTTGAATCGCCATGAAGGGCACGGGCGGAATTATAGGTACGGAAATGTTCTTTTCCGTAAGTGCGTATTCTTCCTTTTTCTTTGTCAACATCAATAATCGGGAATATTTCCGAATACACAAAGCGTTCAGTCGGCGTATATCCACGAACAATTGAAGTTAAAATCGGGTCAGGAGTAATACTTCTTATACGTTGGCTTGGCATTTACAATGTCCCTTTCGTATTAAATAGTGGTGATAAATCGTAATGCTTCGGCATAGCAGCGATTATAGTCTGCGATGCCTCTTTGTGCTGCAATTTCTTTTGCCTTTGCTACAACTTTTTCATGCAACGAGAGTGTTTCATCGTCGCTGTCAGCAAATTCGTGATTCTGCTTACCGTTTGTTCCGCCACCATTATCTCCGGTGCCGTCAGAAAAATCGACAATTTGAGGATATGTACCCATAAAATCACGTAGCTTTTGTGCTACATTTACATTTTTCTGTGTCTCAGAAAAATCTGCTGTCGAAGCGTGAGTAGCTTCAAGTAATTCAACCGCTGCTGTGCGCTGTGCAGGGAGCATCTTGCCTTCGCGAATCAAGGATTCAGTAAAGCTGTTGTGAACGTTTTGTCTGTCTTTTTTCTGAAGTATCTCTACCTCTTTACGCAATGCAATTAACTCTGCATTGTGACCTTCTGAATTGTCTGAAGGGGGTGTGTCACCTGCGGGTTTTAATGCCTCAGAAAGCTCGGTAATTTTAGCCGACATCTGTGTCGCGACATCTTCGCCAAGGGCTTCTGTTGCCCATGCCGTCAAGTCAGCAATAAACTGACTGAAAATTTGGTCATTCATGGAAAATTCCAATTTATGTGGTGAATTATTGTTAGTTGTCTGTGGATTTTGAGTATTTCTTTTTTCAATGATGGTTAGCAATTGTTTACGATTAAGTATTGCAGGGTCAACATCAACATACGCCCATTTATATGGCGTTAAGTTTATCTTATTTACTTCCGCAGCTTTGATGATGCGTGCAGCGATTATTACTTGCTCTTCATCGCTATAATCTGTGCGGACTGCATCACGTGACCATGAAGCAAGTGAACCTAATAAATACTTTTTCGCAATAGGAAAACGCAGATTTACAGGGTCTGCAAACTCTTCTTCCGCTAATTCGGAATAATGGTCTGGAATAGTATCGTGACCTTTGTTTTCGACAATCTTTATTTTATGTTTGTCCGCACGTTTTTTTCGTGGGGATTCAGGTTCTTCGCTGAATAAATAAAATTGGTCTTTGTCGGTAATACCAAGTCTTTCTTTTGCATCAATCATGCGAGCTTGCAATGTAGCTCGTTCAAGTTCATTGTAAGTATCGCGCCATCTGTACTCGCGCATGAGTGAAAGTGAAGATAAAAAGTTGGCTTTGGTATCAATAGGAAAACGATAATTAACCGGGTCAGCAAACATTTCATCATCAATGGCTGCATATTGCTCCGGCTTTTCAAAGGTCCGCAGTTCTACGATTTCTTCTTTGCGCACAACTTCCGACAACTTAGCTGTGATGCCGTATTTTTTTGCACGCTCAGCTTGCGCAGTTTTTAATGCATCATCAGGACTCGGTTCCGCAGCGGGAGCATCCTCGTATTCAAACAGTGCATATCCTTGTTTTTCACGTGCCTCCGAAAATTCAACATCAGCCAAACCTTTTACGGCAGGCGGCATTGCTCCAAGCAAACCGATGTGTCGAAGTAATTTCGAAGGGTATAAAGAAATACTTACTTTTTTATATTCGCCCTTATTAACCGATTCTTTTATTTCTTCGGATAAATCAGTGACGACGGCAAGTAATTTACTTCCTACCTTTTTTAAAGACTGTATCCAACCCACCGCAGGTTTATTATCCTTCGGATGACCAATAACAAGAGGAGCTGTATGTTTATCCTCGTCGCTTTGCTCATTATACAGTGCTACAATTTCATCAAGGTCATCATCTGTCCACGTATTAACATTGCCTGCGGAATCAGTATGAGTGCCTGACTTAAATACTTCAATTTCGTAGCTTTCTTTATCTTTTTTCTTTGGCATATTGATTATATAGATAATGAGTTGCGGGGGAAGGATTCGAACCTCCAACCTCAGGATTATGAGTCCCGTGCGCTGCCATTTGCGCTACCCCGCGATTATTTAATTACAAACCTATATGTGTACGCGTGATTTTGCACTATATGGAAAGTGCGCCTCGATGTGCTTGCGCTAAATCACTCTCTATGTAGTAGGTTTACGCTATTATACCATCAAAGCGTTATGATTAAAAGTCGAATTATTAAACAAGAAATGGTCATGTGGCGAGAGCTGCAATGGTTCCAAACACCTAATTTCAAAGATATGTCTCGCAAAGACATGGATAAATTAAAAGCATCGTTAAAAAACAATGATTTTATTTTCCCATTTATGATTTGGGATGATGGTAAAACTTTGTGGATACTCGACGGTCACCATCGCCAACGTGCTATGCAGGAATTAATCGCCGAGGGTGTGACTATTGATGATGCCATGCCTGCGAATTATGTCGAGTGCAAATCGCGCAAAGATGCTGCAAAGCTCGTCGCTATTTATTCTTCGATTTATGCTAAGGTTTCAAAAAAGGGCTTCCTTGATTTCGTGGACAATTTTGAACTCGAATTACAAGAGCTTTCTTTTGAAATTGATATGCCGTCATTCGATATTGATAAATTAGCATCAACAACAATTGATGAAGAATGGCTCGAAGAAAAAGAAGAAGAGGATGTCCCGAAAAATCCGATTTGCGCAGCAGGGGATATTTGGGAGCTAGGCAATCATCGGCTTGTCTGCGGTGACTCCCTGAATGATGAAGTCTTAGCACAGCTTATGCAAGGCAATAAAGCGACGATGGTATTTACCGACCCTCCGTACAATGTTTCGATGGATTTTATTTCGGTCGTGCAAAAAGAAGATGGTCGTTGGGATGAATTTGATATGGCTTCTGGCGAGATGTCTATTGCACAGTTTATTGTATTCCTGCGACGGACATTTGAAAAACTTTGCTTACACTCTGTGCCGGGTTCGATTCATTATGTGTGTATGGATTGGAGGCACTCGCTAGAATTATTAAGTGCAGCTTTGGAATGTTATTCTGAATGGAAGCAACTTGTTGTATGGAATAAAAATCAAGGTGGCATGGGTACATTTTATCGCAGCAAGCATGAATTAATATTCGTGTTCAAAAATGGCGATGAACCACATATCAATAATTTCGAGCTAGGTCAGCATGGTCGCTACAGAACTAATGTCTGGGATTATGAAAGTGCAAAATCATTTTCTGTTCGGAACACAGCAACGGAAGGTGGCTTGTCGCTACACCCAACAGTAAAACCTGTTAAAATGGTAGCAGATGCAATGCTTGATTGCTCAAATAAAGGTGACATCGTTCTTGATTTATTTGGTGGCTCCGGGACTACATTAATTGCCGCAGAAAAAACAGGTCGCATTGCTTATATGTCCGAAATATCCACAGATTATTGTGACGTAATTATCAGACGTTACGTTGGTCATTGCAAAGAATCTCACAAAAAAAATATTATTATTAAACGAAATGGAGTAGAGGTAGATGGTAGAGATCTCGAATAAGATTTACAAGACAGAACCTGTTGCATGGCGAGATTTGAAGTTTATTCAAACAAAAGAATTCAAGAAATTTCCTTCCGAGTCTAAAGAACGTCTGCGCAATTCACTGATACAAAATAATTTTGTCCAGACATTTTATGTGTGGCATGATACAGATAAAGACAAGGTTTATTGTTTGGACGGATTCCATAGAATTCAGATACTCAAAGAACTTATCATGGATGGCTATCATGTTCCTGAATATCTGACCGCCAATTTTGTATCATGTAAGGACCGTCAGGAAGCCGCAAAGTACGTGCTTATTTACTCATCTATGTATGCAAAGCTCTACAAAGATGGCTTCGATGATTTTATGCAGTTGAATAATCTGTCATTGCAAGATGTGCAATTTGAAGTTGACCTTCCTGAATTTCAACTTGAAACTTTGACAGATGAAGAAACAAAAGTCGAAGAAGTAGTTGAAGAAGAGCTTGCTGAAAGCACACGTACTCCAATTGTAAAAGCAGGGGATTTATTCCGTATCGGTGAGCATTATGTTTTATGTGGTGATTCCACTTCGCTTGAGGATATAAAGATATTATTTGGCGACACAAAAGCCAATGGAATAATAACTTCACCTCCTTATGCTGAGCAGCGATCGCAATATAAAGGAGTACCGGTGGATGAATATCTACAATGGTTCAATAATGTACAAAATAATTGCAAATATGTCCTTGCACGTGATGCGAGTTTTTTTCTGAACATTAAACCGCACTGCGAAGATGGCGAAAGAAATCTCTATGTCCATGATTTAGTATGTGCCATGAAGCGTGAATGGGGATGGCGATTTACCGAAGAATATTGTTGGACACATCAAGGTTATCCCGGTCAATTAGATGGACGTTTCAAAAATCAATTTGAGCCGATATTCCATTTCTCATTAGCCAAAGCAAGTGACCTGCGATTCAGACCTGAGCACGTGCTTGGTGAATTATCTGATGACCATTTCAAAAAAATAGAGCAGCGGAAAAACAAGAAAACCAAAGATGCGAGTAAGAAGTATGCTACGGCATCGGGCATGGGTAATATGTCGCATTATTCGGACCTTAAAGGCGCACGACCCGGCAATGTATTAAATGCAAATGTCGGTGCAGCTTCTGACCATCCTGCGTCATTTCCGATTAAACTCCCATTATTTTTTGTGCAAGCATTTAGCGACCAAAATGATACATGGTTCGATCCCTTTGGCGGTAGCGGTACAACTCTTGTCGCCTGTGAAGCAACAAACCGTCGCTGCCGTACCATTGACCTTGAGCCATTGTTTATTGAAATGATTATTCGCCGATGGGCAAAATATAGAAGTCAAGTAAAAAAATCCACAGATGATTTCGAACACATAAACGGTACGCTTTCTTTACAAGAGATTATTGACAATATTTAATATGCCGATTAAATCTAAGAAAAAAACAAAGACAACTAAGCAGACACGCACGAAAAGTACGAAGCGCAACACAGGCGTGCAAGAGCGTATTGCTGCGAAAAAGAAATTGTTTTTGGAAGTGTTGAAGAAGAAAGCAGGTAATGTCAGTTTAGCATGCGATGCTGTTGGTATAACACGTCAAACTTTTTATGAGTGGAAAAAGGACGATGTGGATTTTGTCAATGGCGTTGACGATGTTCAAGAGTATCTGCTTGATTATAGTGAGTCAAAGTTGATGGAAAAAATATCGGAAGGTAGCGAGACATCAATTATTTTTCACTTGAAAACTAAAGGCAAATCGCGCGGATACACAGAAAAAACAGAAGTACAACATAGCGGTGAAATTATTGTTGAATTACCTACTGAGATGACGGAGTAAGTGAATATGTATGAATACAGCCATAAAAATAAAGTTCAAGTCAGAGGTGTTCAATCCTGTCTATATGCCATTTTACAAATGCAGCGACAGATATTTATTACTGTATGGTGGTGCAGGTTCAGGTAAGTCTGAATTCGCAGCAGCGAAAATACTTATTCGTATGCTGTCGGAAAAAGGACATCGTTTTTTAATTTGTCGGAAAGTGGCTAAGACAATTCGTAATTCACAATATGAGCTATTGCGAGAGGTTGTAAACAGATGGAATGTGTCGTCGCTCTTTGATTTTAAAGATGGCGAATTACGAGTAACGTGCAAACGTAATGGCAATGAAATAATAAGTGCAGGGCTTGATGACGTTGAGAAGTTAAAATCAATCACAGGTATCTCAGGAATCTGGGTCGAAGAAATGACAGAGTTATTACCGGAGGATTGGCGGCAACTTAATCTGCGTATGCGCGGATGGCGATTAAACTACAAACAGACCATCGGGACATTTAATCCAATCGATGAAAATCACTGGATACGCAAAGAGTTTTTTCCCGATGGCGAAATGGATAATAATATTTATCGCTTCGAGCGCAAGACCGAATTTGGTACACTCTCAGGAACAACTCTACGGACAACATACAGGGATAATAAATTTCTTGATGACACCGACAGAGCGGCTTTAGAGGCACTTGAACAAGAGGATGAGAATTACTATCGCATTTATGCTCTTGGGCTTTGGGGTGCGCAAACAAAGGGGCTAATTTATAAGAAGTGGAGCATCGTGGATGCGCTGCCAACGACGTGGGATTTTGAAATTTATGGACTTGATTTTGGGTTTAGCAATCCATCAGCTTTGCTCCGTGTCTTGGTAAAAGACGGAGCGATTTATTTAGAGCAGAAAATATATAAACGTGGATTGACAAACTCGGCTTTAATTAAACTCTGTGATGAATTAGGCATTGACCGCAAATCACCTATTTATGCTGATTCTGCGGCTCCGGATCGGATTCAAGAGTTTTATGAGCATGGATATAATATTTTCCCTGCGGAGAAGAGCGTCAAAGACGGCATTGATTTTTGTCAGAACTTTCATTTTTATACGGCAGATGATTCGAGTGATTTGCATAAAGAATTAAGGACATATAAGTGGAAGACTGATAAAAATGGCAACCAACTGGAAGAGCCATTAAAATTTAATGACCACTTAATGGATGACGTTCGATACGCACTCTACACACACAAACAGATGTTCCCATTGGCATTTCATAACAAACCTGCTCCGAGATTAATCGGACGGAAAAAAGAACGAATACGAGATAATTATACACGAGGATTTTAATATGAACGGACTGTGGATTTCCAATACGCAATTTTATAACTTCAATGATAATAAATTGCATCGCAGTTTACAAGCTGTTAATGCTGCCCATAGAGATTCTGCTAATGCAGCACTGATGGGTAAGTTATTAAAAATATTTCCCAACCCTGATTTAATCTTAAAGAAGGCAGGGAAAAAACTTACTGACTTACGCGAAGTGCGTGACGATGCACATGTGATGGCAGCAGTGCAGTCACGAAAGGCGGGAGTACTGTCAATGGAATGGGATGTGGATAAAGGCAAGAAAGACGATGATATTAATGTCTTCGTAAAAAAAATGTTTGATAATATAGATGTCTATGACACGATGGCGAATATACTTGAGTATTTCTGCTTTGGCTTTAGCATCAACGAAGTATTATACGATTACAATAATATCACACAAAAAATTCATGTTCGCAGCATTGCCCCAAGGATTCAGGATAACTTTCATTTCGACAGCAATGGCGTACTTAGATTTAAGCATTATAGCGACCAAGAAGGAATGTTGCTGATTCAAAATAAATTCCTTGTGGCTCGGCATTTCCCGACTGATGCCAATCCCTACGGCGAGGCATTATTATCACGCTGCTATTGGTATGTTACATTCAAAAAACAAATGATTCGTTTTTGGCTGCGATTTGCTGAAAAATTCGGCATGGCGCATACACTTGCGAAAACACGTCGTGGTGCTGAAGAAGAAGAAATATCTTTAATATATGAAGGTCTTGAAGCTATGACGCAGGATGGCGTTGGGGTAATTCCTGATACTGCGAGCGTTGAATTTCTTGAGGCAAATAAAAGCGGCTCAACGGATTTATTTGAAAGATTTATTCTCTTCGCAAACAATGAAATCAGCAAGGCAATATTAAGTCACACAGGAAGCATTGACAGCACACCCGGAAAGCTCGGCAATGAAAACTCGGCAGATACAGTGCGTGAGGATATAGTTGAGCAAGATAAACGCGTCGTGGAAAAAACATTTAATAAACTCATCAAGACGATAGTTGATATTAACTTTGAGAACGTGACTCAGTACCCGGCTTTCACGTTGTATCAAAAAGAAACTCTTGACCGCGACCGGGCAGAGCGTGATGACATTTTAATTCGTTCACAGACAGTCAAGTTTACAAAGAATTATTATGTCCGCAACTATGGCTTCAAAGACGATGAAATTGAAATTGTTGAACCGAGCTTGACAAAATCACTCTTTTCCGAATTTGCGGGTACAAAAAAAACAGGTCAGCAGCTCGTAAATAAAATGATTGATGATTCCGCAGCAGCTTTGAGCAAAGCACTCGACGATTCGGTAATTGACAGCGTTATAGAATTTATTAACGCAGGCAAAGATTATGATGCTGTGGTTAATCAAATTCACACCTTGCTTCCTGATTTTAATGATGAACAGATACTCGCTGTTCTTGAGCATGCATTAGTTCTTGCGAACGCGACAGGAAGATTGACGGAGGATTAATTATGGGACGTTTTGAAAGGGATGGTTACACTCCATCAAAGCAACTCGATCAGGCAGCGACAGAGTTATTAACCTCACATCAGTTCGTACTGACTGTCGCCGTAAAAAATGAGCAAACGAATAAAATTGAGATGCGTTCATATTTTTCATCTATAGACGCTGCCGGCACTCTCTTGGAGTATTCAAAAATGTGTCTGCGTTCTCTGCTCATTGATAATTTTTCAGGAGACAGTAAATGACAGCAAGACTCTTGATGTTCAAAAAATTTGGTGTCGTCAGTCATGAATTCAAGGACGAGCTTCAGGATATAATTGATATTCTCTCAGAAGCTTTCGGCATGGAGCCGAGCAGGGTTATTGCTTTTCTAAAAGCCAAGAAATTCAAAACTACATGGAAGTGGGATGAACTCATTGCAGAGCTGCACAAAGAGGCATTCACTGTGGCTAAAGTTATGCAAGCAGATTTGCTTCAGGTTATCCGTGACGAGCTCGTCGAGGCAATGCAAAAGGGGATTCCGTTTTCCGAATTCAAAAAATCTCTCATGCCCAAACTTGAAGAAAAAGGATGGACTGGGCGACGGGTTGTAAAAAATCCTGATGGCAAAACAGAAAGCGTTGAGTTAGGCACAGCAAACAGACTCCGCATAATCATGGAAACGAACCTGCAGTCTGCGTACATGAATGGCAGATGGCAGCAGATTCAGGTTTCAAAAAAAACTCGACCATTTATCAAGTACTATAACCCCGATCCGAAGGCGGATGTTTGCATTGGACTGAATGGTAAAGTTATGAGCGTTGACGATCCGGGCGTGAGGATTCCACCATTTCATTATCGCTGCAAGACGAGTATGGTTTCTGTTTCGAAGAGAGAAGTAGAAGCCGAAGGATATGAAGTTGTGGACGGCAAAGATGTCAATGGCATTCACGAGAGTTTTGACGCAGCACCGGGACGAAGTTTCAGCCCGGATATGAGTAAGTATGATGCGAAAATTAGAGAGAGGTTGGACAAGATAATTAAATAACAGGCACGCAGCACTCTGTGTGCCTGTTTTGTTTATTCTTGAATCGGAATTATAAACTCGTTATCAATCAAGTCGATGACAAACTCTTCGACATTATACGTGGATATGATTGCGCCTGTTTGAATCTTACAGTTCGCAGCCGTTCTATCTATAAATTCCTCTAATGTATGCGTAGGCATGTGGCTGTTTTTCCAGAGAAACTCAACGAGCTCTTGGTAGTTAGAGGCAGATACAGTACCACCGCCTAATAATTTGTAATTCATAATTGGCTGCAAATTTACAACCAAATACCGTCCCGCAATATAGGCAACTGCTTTGCGTGTCGCGGTGACAAGTAAATCCAACATTCGATTTGTTCGCCAGAAGCCAAGGTGCAGACTGTTGTTTCGCGTTGATAAAAACATGGTGTTCCCTCCAATTTGTCAAGTTTGTTAAGAGTAAAATTATTGATTTTGTAAACTTCTCCGTGTGTCGTCTGTTGTTTGTTTCGCATTGCGAAAGGGAAAGGGCTATGCTTTGCTGCGTGGATTGCTATTCCTTCGGCTGTAGCTTTGCCCACAAGCTCCGAAGATTCAAGTAACCTGTGATTGCCGTTAAGCGTGCCGTAAACAAAAACGTGGTGCTGCGTTGTTTCCGCAGCAACCGGCTCCAACAAAGGAGCCGGTATCGTTATTTTCCCTATCATGCTGCTAATGCTTCCTTTCTTGCTTCGTAGTATCTTTTTGTTTTTGCGTTTAATATTTGGTAAAAATCATCTGCGCTTGTTGCGCGGTTTGTTGCTGAATATTCTATTAATGAATTTAGTATTTCAATCCAGTTGGATATTTTATTGAAATCTACCGTTCCGCTATGGTGGCGAAATTCAACCGTACCATGTCTCCAGAAACTTTCTACGTTTAATTTTACGTAGCGAGTATCTTGTCCGATTGCTTTTGTTATTGCTCTTAACCGGGTTGCTGCGTTAATTTTTGGTACGTTATTTAATACTTTTGTTTTTATGCTTTTGCAATACCTGTTGTTAGAATCTCTGCGGCTTACAGGCATCATGCTGTCAAAATGATTTTCAAACATTGCAAAGTTTATGAAAAGATTGCGCCATTGTTTGATTGTAAAATCTTCGGCTGAAAAATGTACGTGAAATCCGCAGCTTTTATTTACTTTAGCGTTTACGTTATTTAATGCTTTGCATACTGATTTTACTTGCTGCATTCCGTTTTCGCCTTGTAAAATCGGGCTTACTACTTCGATTCCGTTAGTGCCGTTTATTGATCTATCTCTAACTCCCTTCCAGTGGCTGCGTGTTGTGTGGTTGTAATTTTCGTTTTCAAATTCTACGCTTTCGTTTCTCATTGCGTTTGTTAAGTCTATTGCGTTTACGTTGTACATTTCTAATTCGATTCCAAAGCTTCTATTTATTACGTAAACATTGCCTCTGTTGTTGGTTCTGCTTACGCCGTATATTCTTGCGTAAACATTTTGTACGAAACCGTAGTTAATTCCTAAAGCCGCTGCAACCTGTGTGCGGGTCAAGCCAAGTTCGAGAAGCAAGCGAATTTTCTCTGTTTTCGTTGTGTTTAGCTCTGTGATTTGTTGCTGTGTCATTGTGTAATCCTTATGTTTAATTGTTGTTTAATTTCTTGACACAAAAATACGGTTCTTTTTTGTACCGTGCAAGTTATTAACTACTTATTTTTCAACTATTTACAAGTAAAAATATATTTTTGTAAAGACTTGCACGTGTGAAAAATAAGTGTTATCTTTGTGTCAACAGAAACGGAATAAAATCAAATCAACAAGACAAAAATGAAAAACTTAAAAACTACCTTAGGACTTAGAAACAACATAGACCAATTTTCAGATAGAGACGCAGCATTTCGATGGGCTAATAACTGCATTAAATTGCATATTGTAATGCTTGGTGATAATGGCAATTATTGGGTTGCGTGTTTTGCAGATGCTCAAAAACTTTCAAAACTCGGCTATGAAATTGCACTATAAAGATTTGAAACACTAAACTTCCACTTAAAAACAAAATTTGATATGGGAAACATAACTTCAACAAACCACGAAAACGGCAATGACGATAACAGTTTGTTAGCAGCCGTATTTGATTATGATTTCAAAGAGATTGAACAACACATAATAGGCGGTTATTCCGTAAGTGATTGGTTTAGCTTTACTATTTATTCTGATAAAGCACCATCTGAGGGTGAGAAATTATTACTGAATAACAAAATTTACGAAGTCGAAAGCGTAATAGAAGATACCGATAATGATGAGTTTGAACAAGGATTGTCTTATTCGAAGGTTTGGATGTCTTTATATGGCAGCTAACTCCCAAATTGACGCAACGGTGTGTGGCGGAAATGGCATACGCAGGGAATCAGATTCAAGAGATAGCATCAAATGTGGAACTTACCCAAAATTACAGGTTCGACCCCTGTCACACCGACTAATATTTAATCAGAAAATTAATAATTATGGATGAATTAAAGAAAGTTTGCAATCAATGCCCCTTCAGGAAGGATGCCACAAAGGGGTGGTTGGGTAAAAAAAGAATTAACGAGATTGTAGAAGAGACAGTACAGGGTGATAAATACTTTGTCTGCCATAAAACATTAGATTTGCCGTTGACAGAACAGAAATTATGCGCAGGCAAGTTAATTCTTGAAGGAAGAGTAAATCCATTTGGCAACAGTTCTACGAGAGTAGGAATGGCTTTGGGATTGATCACGAAAAAATATGAAGAAATTCAGGGCAGCGAGTTAATTTTTGATAATAAAGACGATTGTATTAACCACCACACATTTTAATAAAATGGACATTAATATTGACGACGTAGAACGATTGCTTACGCAGTCATACAACAGACTTCTTGTAACAGGCATGGCAGGTTCCATGACCGCTGTTGCAAACGCTGTCGAAGCAGGCATTGCGAAAAACTTCATTAAGCAAGGGCGATGGGCAGGGGGAGGAGAAGTTACGCTGTTGTCTGGCGGCGACACACGTTGGGTTGATTTGGCTGACTCTACCAAAAAGCAATACGAAAAAAAAGGATGGAAGCAAGAGCCGACACTTTCAAGGACCGGAGGCGGACTTGCTGCGAGTATTGAAGTAACTCCCACATCCGGACTCTCTATAAAAATATCCG